>NZ_RZSF01000622.1:0-1526 GCF_004023325.1 Mesorhizobium sp. M1A.F.Ca.ET.072.01.1.1
GCTTTCGGACGAGCATACCGGCATCATCGACCTGCCCGAAGACGCACCGGTCGGCACCAGCTTCGCCGCCTACGCCCATCTCGACGATCCGGTGATCGAGATCAACCTAACGCCGAACCGCCCCGATGCGACCAGCGTCTACGGCATCGCGCGCGACCTCGCGGCGAGCGGCCTCGGCCGGCTGACCGGCGGCGCGATCATGCCGCATGCCGGCGACGGCATGTGCCCTGTCAAGGTCAAGATCGAGGCACCGGAACTCTGCCCCGGCTTCGCGCTGACGCTGGTGAAGGGCGTGAAGAACGGCCCGTCGCCGAAATGGCTGCAGCAGCGGCTGATCGCCATCGGGCTTCGGCCGATCAGCGCGCTGGTCGACATCACCAACTACGTCACCTTCGACCGCGGCCGGCCGCTGCATGTGTTCGACGCGAAGAAGGTCGCCGGCAACCTTGTGGTGCGCCGCGCCAGGGACGGTGAAAAGGTGCTGGCGCTCGACGGACGCGAATACTCGCTGACGCCCGAGATGTGCGTGATCGCCGACGACAACGGCATCGAATCGATTGCCGGCATCATGGGCGGCGAGCATTCGGGCTGCGACGAGAACACCACCGACGTGCTGATCGAATCGGCGCTCTGGGACCCGATCACGACGGCCCGCACCGGTCGCACGCTCGGCATCATCAGCGATGCGCGCTACCGCTTCGAGCGCGGCGTCGACCCTGAGTTCATGGTGCCCGGCGTCGAGCTCGCGACCAAGCTGGTGCTGGAATTGTGCGGCGGCACGCCGACCGAAATCGAGGTGGCGGGCTATGCCGGCCACAAGCCGAAGATCATTTCCTTCCCGCTGTCGGAAGTGAAGCGGCTGACCGGCATCGAGGTGCCGAGAGAAGAAGCGCTCACTATACTGACCCGTCTCGGCTTCGAGCCGCGCAGCTCAGGTGACGCCGCCGAGGTGAAGGTCCCCTCCTGGCGTCCGGATGTCGACGGCAAGGCCGATCTCGTCGAGGAAGTGATGCGCATCCACGGCGTCGACAACATAGCGCCGCAGCCGCTCACCTCGCATGACGCGGTCAACGGCAGGATCCTGACCATGCTGCAGGTGCGCACCCGGGCCGCCAAGCGCGCGCTCGCCGTGCGCGGCATGATGGAGGCGGTCACCTGGTCGTTCATTCCGGCGAAACACGCGGAGCTGTTCGGCGGCGGCCAGAACGGGCTGAAGCTCGCCAATCCGATCGCCGCCGACATGTCCGACATGCGGCCGTCGCTGCTGCCCGGGCTGATCAGCGCCGCCCAGCGCAATGCCGATCGGGGCATCGGCGACGTGGCGCTGTTCGAAGTGTCCGGCACCTATGAAGGCGACTTGGCCAACCAGCAGCGGCGCGTCGCCGCGGGCGTGCGGCGGGGCACCGCCAAGCTCGAAGGCTCGAGCCGCAGCTGGGCCGGCAATGCCGGGCCGGTCGGGGTGTTCGACGCCAAGGCCGATGCGATCGCGGCGCTCGAAGCTTGCGGCGCGCCGGTCGACAGGCTGC
>NZ_RZSF01000623.1:0-1525 GCF_004023325.1 Mesorhizobium sp. M1A.F.Ca.ET.072.01.1.1
GTCCTATGACTACACCCTCGAGCTGACGCGACGCGGCTGGGCCTGGGAATTCCTGCGGCGCAATCCGGCCTTCCGGCATGATCTGTCCCACGCATTGGAACGGGCGAGCTCCGTCGATCAGCGGCCGTCGCTCGACGTCATTTTATCCTCCGTCGACCTGTCGCGCTGGGGGCTTTTGTTTCGCGTCCTCGATCCATCGTGACGCAGCCACGTTCTGGTGTCCGAGCCGATGCGCTCAGGTGTTGCCGGTCGTCGCCGAACAGGTGTCCTCCTCGCCGGTGATACCGGCGTTCGAACCGGCGAACCTGCCCTGCCGTGCCAGTGTGCTCAGGCTGGTTGACGGCACTGAGCATCTTCTGCTGCACAGCGCCGGCCGGCAGCTTCAGCTCGCCGTTTCGGGGCCAAGTATCCTCGGCCCCGTTCGGCTGCGCGCCGATGCGGTCTGGCCGGCCGGTGAGTGGCGGCAACGCCTCTGGGCGCTCAAATGCCTCAATAGTCTCATTGCAGGGGAACGGTTGCCGAAAAGACTGTTTGCGCCGGAAGCGCGCGGTCGTCGCCTGCGCTTTGTCCTGCGGGCTCTTGACGGCTCAGTTGCGGGCGCCTCGTACCGAGACATCGCCGAAGCGCTGATTGGTCAGACGCGCGTGCGGGCCGACTGGACGGATCCTCGCGACCATCTGCGCGATCGCATCCGACGTGCCGTGGCACGGGCCCGCATGCTCATGAACGGCGCCTATCTCGACTTTCTTGCCTGACGTGTCTCGCGCCGCATAAATGCGTCAGCCGGTGAACAGCTCCCTGTAGCCCGTCGTCGCCATCCAGTTCGCACGGTCGAGGTGGCTGCGGGCCGCATTGCGGGCGCGTTCTGGTTCGCGCTCCGGATCGATGCCGAGGATCAGATCGGCCATCTCCTCGTAGCTGGCGTCATCGGCGGCGGCATCCAGCAAGCGCATATAGATGGTGAAGTGCTCCTTGTCGTAAGCCGTGAGGCTGTCGGACCACGGCGCTTCATCCGCTACCGGCACGGTGGAGTGAGGCTGCAACATCGCTGATTCCATCTCCAAGAGCGGGCGCGCAAAACCTGTCCGCGAGTGGATTGAGACGCTTGGTGTGGAATACATATTATAGTTGATAAACTCAAGGAGCCTGATCCGATGACTACTCACGCATGGACATGCGTCAGTTGGTCGGTCGAAATGTGATAAGCATCAGGCTGAAGAAGGGTCTGACGCAGGAACAGCTCGCCGAAGTTTCCGGCTTCAGCCAGCAATATATCAGCGGTCTGGAGAAGGGCCGCCGCAATCCGACGATCGTTACCATCTATGAACTGGCATTGGCGCTTGGCGTCAGCCACATGGATCTGGTTCGTCCCGACAAGTAATCGATCTCTGCGCGATGGGCGCCTGCGCGCCTGAAGGCGCGCATCGGGTGCTCGTGAACCGAGCCCGCTTGTCTTCGCGTCGCTCAGGCGGTCTCGGCCATTCGGCTTCGCCCCCTGGCGCGGGCAGCCCTTGCGGGCTGTGCC
>NZ_RZSF01000624.1:0-1522 GCF_004023325.1 Mesorhizobium sp. M1A.F.Ca.ET.072.01.1.1
GACGGGAGTGTTCCCGGGGAGTGCGTTGGATGCTGCGTTTCATCTTTCGGCTGGCGGCCATGGTTGCGTTGTCGATTTCTGTCATCATGGCGGTGATCGACACCACGCGCTCCGTCGCGGCGTCGGCGCTCGTCATGACGCCGCTCAACGCAAGCTGGCTGGCGGTATCGCCCGACACGCGCGCCGCGTTCGAGACCTATGTGCGCGCCAAGGCCAGTCCGCTGGTCTGGGACGGGATCATCGCCTGGGTGCTCGGCCAGCCGGGATTCGCCGTGTTCGCGGTATTGGCGTTCCTGCTCTACGCCCTCGGCTACCGCCGGCGGCGCCACGAATTCGCCCCGACCACCTGACGCGGACTCCGCCCGAAACGGTCGGCCTTCACGCTTTTTCCAACAGGTCAAAATTCCACGTGAATTTTGTTTCGGGCCGTGCCAGATTGGCCGCGAGCGGGAGGGGCATACACTTCCTGCCTGACGTCGCATGCCTGCCGGAGGACCGGGCAGGGTTTGCGGTGCAAACGGAAAATAACCGACAGGGTGTGGATCACATGAAACGTATCGTTCTCGGCCTCCTGGCCGCAACCGCAATGGTTCTCCCGGCCTTCGCCGCGGATGTCCAGCCGGCCATCCTCTACGATCTCGGCGGCAAGTTCGACAAATCCTTCAACGAGGCTGCATACAACGGCGCCGAGAAATTCAAGAAGGAAACCGGCGTCGCTTATGTCGAGTTCGAAGTCTCCAACGCTTCGCAGCGCGAGCAGGCGCTGCGCCGCTTCGCCGAGGACGGCCGCAACCCGATCGTGATGGCCGGCTTTGCCTGGGAAGATGCGCTGAAGAAGGTCGCGGCCGAATATACCGACCTCAACTTCGCCATCATCGACGATGCCGTCGACCTGCCCAATGTCCGCTCGCTGGTGTTCAAGGAGAACGAAGGCTCCTACCTCGTCGGCATCCTGGCTGCGATGGCGTCGAAGTCGAAGAAGGTCGGCTTCGTCGGCGGCATGGACATCCCGCTGATCCGCAAGTTCGAATGCGGCTATGTCGGCGGCGCCAAGTCTGCCGGGGCCACCGAGGTCATCCAGAACATGACCGGCGATACCCCGGCCGCCTGGAACGACCCCGCCAAGGGCGGCGAGATCGCCAAGACGCAGATCGATCAAGGCGCGGACGTCGTCTATGCCGCGGCCGGCGGCACCGGCGTCGGCGTGCTGCAGGCGGCCGCGGATGCCGGCAAGCTCGGCATCGGCGTCGATTCCAACCAGAACGGCCTGCAGCCCGGCAAGGTGCTGACCTCGATGATGAAGCGCGTCGATGTTGCCGTCTACAATGCTTTCATGGACGGCAAGAACGGCACCTTCAAGGGCGGCGTCGAAAATCTCGGCCTCAAGGAAGGCGGTGTCGACTACGCCATGGACGACAACAACAAGGCGCTGGTGACGGACGAGATGAAGGCGGCCGTCGAAAAGGCCAAGGCCGACATTATTGCCGGCAAGGTCCAGGTGCACGACTACACCACCGACAAC
>NZ_RZSF01000625.1:0-1502 GCF_004023325.1 Mesorhizobium sp. M1A.F.Ca.ET.072.01.1.1
CCTCTGTCCTGCCGGACATCTCCCCCGCAAGGGGGGAGATTGGCAGCTCGACCGCTGTATCTCCGCTTCCAACGTTGGAGAGTGGCGAGGGTGGACGCGATATCCAATCTCCCCCCAAGTGGGGGAGATGTCCGGCAGGACAGAGGGGGGCGCGAAGGAACGCTTACCTCAGCTTCCTTGGCGTTCTTTTCTGCCTCCTCTTCCCCATCGCCGCCCTTGCCGCCGACCTGCCCCCGCTCACCGGCCGTGTGGTCGACAATGCCGGCATTATCGATGCCGGCACGCGCGCAGCGCTGACCCAGAAACTCGCCTATTTCGAGAAGAAAGGCTCCGACCAGATCGTCGTCGCGACCATCCCCACCCTCGGCGGCGAGGAGATCGAGCCCTACGCCAACCGGCTGTTCCGCTTCTGGAAGCTCGGCCAGGCCAAAGAGAACAATGGTGTTCTTCTCCTGGTTGCGCCGAACGATCGCAAGATGCGCATCGAGGTCGGCTACGGGCTGGAAGGCACGCTGACCGACCTGCACACCAAGCTGATCATCGAAAACGACATGGTGCCGGCCTTCCGCGCCGGAGACTTCTCCGGCGGCATCAGCAAGGCCGTCGACGACATCATCATGGTGCTGGAGGGTAATCCGGAGGAGCTGGAGGCGCGCGGCAAGCGCAACGAGCAGGCGCCGTTCAACTCCGACGACCTGTTCTTCGCCATCTTCATCACCATATGGGCGCTGATCTTCTTCGGCGGCATCGCGCTGACGGTGCTGCCGCCGATCTTCGGCCAGAAGATCGGGCCCGGCCGCTACCGCTGGCTCGGCATGACCTTCGAGCCCAGCCGGCGATCATCCGGCGGATGGTCGTCCGGTGGCGGCGGCTGGTCGTCGGGCGGTGGAGGCTGGTCCTCCGGTGGCGGCGGTGGCGGGTTTTCCGGCGGCGGCGGTTCGTCGGGCGGCGGCGGCTCCTCTGGAAGCTGGTGAGAAACCATGGCAACGCGACCGATCAGTCCCGAGGACCATGACCGCATCGCCGAGGCCATCCGTGCCGCGGAAGCAAGGACCGACGGCGAGATATACTGCGTCGTCGCGGGTTCCAGCGACGGCTATTTCTTCCCGGCTGCGTTCGCGGCGGCGCTCGCCACGATTGTCGTCAGCCTCGCAGTGGCCTACGGGCTGGAAGCCTTGTGGCTGACCATCCGTTTGCCGCATTTCGTGCTTGCTCAGCTTCTGGCGTTTGGCTGCATGCTCGCGCTCCTCTGGGCGCTGCCCGGCTTGCGCATTCACCTCGTGCCGAAACGGCTGCGCTACCAGGCGGCGCATGCCAATGCGATGAAGCAATTTCTCGCCCGCAACGTCCACCGCACCCAGGCGAGGACGGGCGTGCTGATCTTCGTCTCCATCGCCGAGCGCTATGCCGAGGTGGTGGCCGACAGCGGCATCGATGCCAAGGTCGGCCAGCATGTCTGGGATGGCGTGGTGCGGAACCTGACGAAGCACGCGGGCGACGAT
>NZ_RZSF01000626.1:0-1501 GCF_004023325.1 Mesorhizobium sp. M1A.F.Ca.ET.072.01.1.1
CGCGTGCTCAAGGCCGGGGGGCTGCGGCCCCCGCAAGGCCGCCTGAGTCGGCAATTCGAAAAGGACCCGCCCATGATCTCCGCTTCGACGAAACGCACCGCGCTTGCCGCGATCCTCTTCCTGGCGGCGGCGATGCCGGCTTACGCCCATGTCGGCGTCGGCACGACCTCGTCCTTCACGGCGGGCTTTATGCATCCGCTGTCGGGCCTCGACCATATGACCGTCATGATCGCGGTCGGCCTGTGGGCGGCGATGAAAGGCAGCAAGGCGGTGTGGGCATGGCCGCTCGCCTTTGTCGGCGTGATGGTGGCGGGCGCAGCACTCGGCATGCTGCAGGTGCCGGTGCCTTTCGTCGAGCCTGGTATCCTCGCTTCGGTCGTTGCCCTCGGGTTGCTGGTGGCGCTGGCGGTCGACCTGCCGGTCTCGGCGGGTGTGGCCATCATCGGCCTGTTCGCACTCTTCCACGGCCATGCGCATGGCACTGAAGTGCCGGAAAATGCCGGCGGCCTCGAATATATGGCGGGTTTCGCCGTGGCGACGGCGCTTCTTCATGGCATCGGCATCGCGGCCGCGCTCGGACTTGGGCTCCGCTTCCGCGCCCTGGCGCGTCTTGCCGGCGCCGCCTGCGCGACGGTCGGCGCTGGCCTTGCCTTCGGCGTGCTGTGAGGCCGCGATGATCCCCGGCGAAATCATCACGGCAAAGGGCGACATCGAGTTGAACAAGGGCCTGCCGACGGTGACGCTCAAGGTCGCCACCAGCGGCGACCGTCCGATCCAGGTCGGCAGCCACTATCATTTCTTCGAGACCAATGAGGGCCTGAAATTCGACCGCGAACGCGCCCGCGGCATGCGGCTCGACATCGCCGCCGGCACGGCCATGCGCTTCGAGCCGGGCCAGGAACGTGACGTCACGCTGGTGCCGCTCGGCGGCAAGCGCGAGGTCTATGGATTTCAACAGAAGGTGATGGGCAAGCTGTGAGGCGTGGCGGCGCGCTCAAATCACTTCGGCGGCTTGGCGGCCGCGTAGATGACGACCTTCCCGGGATTGTCGAACTCGACGGCAAGCACGTCCTCGGCCTGCACGCGCCGCGAATCGATGGCGTTGAAGAGCAGGGCGTTCGCTTCGATCTCCTGCCGCAGCTCCGCGACGTCTTCCTGATGCTGCTTCACCTTGTTCTCGATCGCAGGCGGCGGCCCGCCTTCGCTGCGCGCGGCATCCGTCAGGAAAACGATATCGACGGTATCCAGCTTGGTCGTCTTGCGCACGGTGCCAATATTGTCGCGCGTGCGGTCGATGGCGGTGATGACCTTGCCGGCCTTTGTCTTCGACAGCGCCTCCTCCTGCCGCACGTCGGAATCGACGATCGTCGCACCCGGCTTGGTGCTGTCCAGTGGCGGCTTGCCGTCCGCAGGCTGCGCGGGAAACGCTGGGGCGGCGACCACGAGAAGCATGGCCACCACAAGGGCTGGAAAGACAAGGGCTGGAAATCCTGTTCCGGGG
>NZ_RZSF01000627.1:0-1487 GCF_004023325.1 Mesorhizobium sp. M1A.F.Ca.ET.072.01.1.1
TCCCTGCCCTGTTCATCTTCTCGGATGCCGACAAGGTGGTCCGGCCGGACCGCACGCGCGAGGTCGCCGGCCGCTGGGGCGGTCCGCACGAACTGGTGCCGGTCGACGATACGGGCGATCCGGACAACCACGTCATTGCAGGCGATGCGCTATCGCCGCAGACCACGGGCTTTCTGACAGAGCGGATCGTGGTGTGGGTGAAGGCGCTGATGCAGCAGCAATCAAGTCCGTGAGACGACCAACGGCCGGAGCGTTGCTTCCGGCCGTTATGCTATTTCAATCAAACCTTGGTGGGACGTTAAGCGGCCCGGTTCGCCGGCCGCTTGCCGCCGAAGCGGCGCTTGTTGTTGCCCTTGAAGCGCTTGAAGCCGTCAGGCTTGTGCTCGCCATTCGGCTTGGCGCCCGCAGGACGTTCGCCTTGCGGCTTGGGCGCGAATTGGCGCTCGCCACCGGGCTTGCCGCCGAAGCGCTTCTTGCCGTTGTTGCCGCTGCCGGGACGGCGGCCGTCACGACGGCCGCCATGGTGCTCGCGGTCATTGGCCGGCTCGAAATGACGCTCGGTCCTTTCCTTCGGATCGCGCTGCGGGTCGGGACTGCCGAGATGATCGGCAATGACCGGAAGCTTCATGCGGATGATGCGCTCGACCTGCCGCAGCTTGCCGTTCTCCGATGGATCGCAAAGCGTGATCGCGATGCCGTCCCTGCCGTTGCGGCCGGTACGGCCGATACGGTGGACATAGCTCTCCGCTTCGTCCGGCAAGTCGAAATTCACGACATGGCTGATGCCTGGGACGTCGATGCCGCGCGCGGCGATATCGGTCGCCACCAAAATACGCACCGAGCCGTCGCGGAAATCGTTGAGCGCCTTCTGACGCGCGTTCTGCGACTTGTTGCCGTGGATCACTGCGGCGTCGAAGCCGTCGCGGGCAAGGTCCTTGGTGACGCGGTCGGCGCCATGCTTGGTGCGCGAGAACACGATGACCGAGCGCATCGCCTCGTCGGCCAGCATCTTGGACAGCACTTGGCGCTTCTGCTTGGTGCGGGCAAGCACCACGCTTTGCACGATCTCGGCCGCCGTCGTGCTCTGCGGGGAGACTTCGATGCGGACGGCGTCCTTCAGCAAGCCCTTGGCGAGTTCCGCGATCTCGTTCGGCATGGTGGCCGAGAACAGCGCGGTCTGGCGGTTCGGCGCGGTCGCCTTGGCGATGCGCTTGACGTCGTTGATGAAGCCCATGTCGAGCATGCGGTCGCCCTCGTCGAGCACCAGCCATTTGGTATCGGCAAGGATGAGGTCGCCTTCCCGCACCAGGTCGGTCAGCCGGCCGGGCGTGGCGATCAGGATATCGACGCCGGGTGCGATCTTCTTCACCTGGCTGTAGCGGGAGACGCCGCCGAGCACGAGCGCGGTCGAGATGTGCGCGCCCTTGGCGAGCAGCTTGATGGTGTCCTCGATCTGTACCGCTAGCTCGCGTGTCGGCGCCAGGATC
>NZ_RZSF01000628.1:0-1483 GCF_004023325.1 Mesorhizobium sp. M1A.F.Ca.ET.072.01.1.1
GGACCGTAGACCCAGTGATAGTCGGGCAGCAGCCTGGACAGGATTTCCGGCTGGTCGTCGCCGTTGCTGCGCTGCCAGTGCCGCTCCACTTCCTGCAGGGCGATGATGTCGGCGCCGTCGACGAGGCGCGCGGCGCGCGCCAGATCGTAGCGGCCGTCGCTGCCGTAGCCGTACTGGATGTTGTAGCTGACCAGCTTCATCGATTAACCGGCTGAATATCCGGCCACGGCACTAGCGCCTCGGCCATCGCGTTGCAATGGACGCCATCGACGTGCGGGATGGTCCAGTCATGACCGCCGACCCTGGCATCGTCTAGGTCGTGAGCGACTGGAACCGCCCCGCCGGCGATGCTGCCAGCTCGGACCAGTCGATTTCTTCTTCCAGACGGTGATAGGCTTCGTCGCCGATCGTACCGTCGCGGCGCAATTCTTCGAGCCTATCGCGCTGCCGCTTGATGGCATAGAGGCGCAGCCGGTCGTATTCGGTGGCCGCCTGCGCATCCTCAGGATTCTCGGCGATCTTTCGTTGGGCCTCGTACTGCTCGCGCACAACGTCCGCAGCGGCAGACGTCTTGCGGCTCAGGACGTCGAGCGCGGCTTCCATGATGGCAACGCGTGCCTGCGCCACTTCGCGATCTATCGTCGTATCCTCTTCGAAATTGAGCCAGCGCAGCAGCGGCTTCAAGCTCATGCCTTGCAGCACCAGCGTGCCGAGCACGACCGCGAAGGCGGCAAGCACGATCGGGTCCCGGCCAGGGAAATTGGCCGGCAATGCAATGGCTACCACCAGGCTCACCAGCCCACGCATGCCGCACCAGCCGACAAGCAAGGCGCCCCCGAATGTCGGCGCATCCCGCCTTTGCTCTTTGCTGTCGAAGCGGGCGAACCGCCGTATGATCGCGACGTAGCCAAACACCCAGACGAGGCGTGCCACGATGACAACGGCCAGCACCGTTGCGGCGAAGACAAATTCATCGCCCTGCCCATCGCCGGAGAGCCTGCCGACGATCGACCGGGCCTGCAGGCCCATCAGCACGAAAGCCAGCACATTGAGCACGAACACTGCCGACTCCCAGACCGAGTAGGTGCTGACGCGGCGTCTGGCCGACATCTGGCGCGGCGCGGTGCGCGCAATGGTGATGGCATAGACGACGATGGTGATGATGGCGGAAAGGCCGATCCTGTCGGCGATGATCCAGACGGCAAAGGTTCCGGCAAACTGCACCACGGTGCTGCTTGCGGCATCCTCGATGCGCGTCAGCGTCAGCAGCGAGAGGCGGCCGAACAGATAGCCGGCGGCGACGCTGCCGACCGTCGACAGAAGGATCACCGGCACCGCATCGCTCAGCATGACCGAGCCGACCGCGGCCGAAACGGCGATGCGGTAGATCAGAAGCGCCGTGGCGTCGTTGAGCAGGCTCTCCCCTTGCAGGATGGCGTTGAGGCGGTGCGGCACCTTGAACTGGCCAAGCACGGCGCTCGCC
>NZ_RZSF01000629.1:0-1479 GCF_004023325.1 Mesorhizobium sp. M1A.F.Ca.ET.072.01.1.1
ACGCGGTGCGGGCCACGGGCGCCGCCATCCGGCTGATCGGCGACGGCGACGTCGCCGGCGTCATCCACACCACCGATCCGGAAGAGACCGGCATCGACATCTATCTCGGCACTGGCGGCGCGCCGGAAGGGGTGCTGGCCGCGGCGGCGCTTCGCTGCACGGGCGGACAGATGCAGGGCCGGCTGATCCTCGACACGCCGGAGAAGATTGCACGGGCCGAAAAGATGGGCATTTCGGATCCGAAGCGGGTCTATCGCGCGCAGGACATGGCGCGCGGCGACGTGCTGTTCGCGGCGACCGGCGTCACCGACGGCAATCTGCTCGGCGGAGTGAAGTTCGGGCGCACCTTCATCACCACTCACACCATCGTGCTGCGCTCGTCCTCGCGCACAGTGCGCGAGATCAAGGCGCGCCACCAGGATCTGGAAAAGTTCTGATTTCGTCCTTGTAGACACTTTCGCGCAATTACGGTCGGAGCGCCCTTCCACAGTTTTCCGGGGTGGTTCGCTTTCCCGGAATTGCTAGGGCTGTCGCATCTTGATATCTGCCGAAGGATGGTGTGCAGACGGCGCGTCTCATGATGGGCGAGAGACGCTTCTTCCTCGATGTCAGGCAGTCGGCGACCGGTGTTTCCTGGGAGCACCGGCTGACCGAGCGGCAGGACATGGCCGCTTTGGCCATCGCGCAGGGTCATGGCGTGCCGGACATCGTCGCAAGGGTGCTGGCTGGCCGCGGCGTGACGGTCGAGCAGACCGAGCGCTTCCTCGATCCGACCATTCGCGAGCTTTTGCCGAACCCGGCCTCGCTGACCGACATGGAGAAGGCGGCGGCGCGCATCGCGGATGCGGTCGTGGCCGGCGAGAGGGTGGCGATCTTCGGCGACTACGATGTCGACGGCGCCGCGTCGTCGGCGCTGCTGAAGCGCTTTCTGGCGCATTTTTCGGTGCCGTCCGAGATCTATATCCCCGACCGCATCTTCGAAGGCTACGGCCCGAATCCGGAAGCTATGCGCGAGCTGATCTCGCGCGGCGCGAAGCTGATCGTCACCGTCGACTGCGGCACCAACAGCGCCGTGTCGATCGAGGCGGCGAAAGATGCCGGCGCCGATGTCGTGGTGCTCGACCATCACCAAGTCGGCGGACCGCTGCCGGCGGCGGATGCGGTGGTCAATCCGAACCGGGAGGACGACCTTTCGGGGCAGGGGCATCTCTGCGCCGCCGGTGTGGTCTTCCTGTGCCTGGTGCAGACGGCGAAGGTGCTTCGCGAACGCTTGCCAAACGTCGCGCCGGTCGATCTGCTTTCGTTGCTCGACCTCGCCGCGCTGGCGACCGTTTGCGACGTGGTGCCGCTCACCGGCGTCAACCGCGCTTTCGTAGTCAAGGGGCTGCAGGTGGCGCGCCAGCATCTCCAGTTCCATCTGCTGCCGTTCCTGGTTCAGCCGGTCGAGCGTCTCGGCAATGCTTGCGGCTTCAACGGGAT
>NZ_RZSF01000062.1:0-26551 GCF_004023325.1 Mesorhizobium sp. M1A.F.Ca.ET.072.01.1.1
ATCCTGTTCCGGGGCACGCGGCGCTCGCCATCGCTCGCTCCTGGTTGAACTTGTGGCGGGGCGAAAAAGGCGAAACGAGTCTTGTCGGCGGGAGGTTCCGTTCGCGATGATGCTGACGGGCCTGCAACCGGCCCGCCAGCATTGGTCGTCAGCTCGCCTTCTTGGTGATCAGCGTCAGCGCGCCATTGGGTTGCAGGCTGGCGGCGATCACCTGCGCCGAGCTCATCCCCTTGGCTTCGAGCGCGGACTTCACCTTGGGTGTCGCGTCGATCGATTTGCGCAAGGTCTGCAGGCCGGCGTCGCCGCGTTGCGCCACGATCTGATTGACCTGCGTCTGCGTGTCCTTTGGCAGTTCCGTAATATCGACGATGCTGACGCTCTCGATCGTCGGCGCCTTGGGCGCGGCGGCAGCAGGTGCCGCAGGCCCCGGGCTCGGCTGCGGCGCGGGCTGCTGCTGCGCGCCGGCCGCACCCGCCATCATCAAGCTGGCGGCGGCCGCGAAAAGTATCGTCTTTCGCATGGATATTCCTTCCCTCGGTTTGGAAAACGGTCGTTTTGGGCTGACTCGGTCACCTCAACCGCCAAATGGGATCGGAAGGTGTCGTCGAGCGGGTCATTGCATGACCATTGGATGGCGACAATGTGCGCTCCGCGCCCACACAAACTCGCTTTTGGGAGCAATCGCTGATGGCAAGAATTTCCCGTGCCGCCTATGCGCAGATGTACGGCCCCACGGTCGGCGACAAGGTGCGGCTTGCCGACACCCAGCTCTTCATCGAGGTCGAGAAGGATTTCACCGTCCATGGCGAGGAAGTGAAATTCGGCGGCGGCAAGGTCATCCGCGACGGCATGGGCCAGAGCCAGGTTTCCAGGGCGGGCGGTGCCGTCGACACCGTCATCACCAACGCCCTGGTCGTCGACGCGCTCGCCGGGATCGTCAAGGCCGATATCGGCCTGAAGGACGGTCGCATCGCCGCGATCGGCAAGGCAGGCAATCCGGACACCCAGGATGGCGTCACCATCATCATCGGTCCGGGCACCGAGCTCATCGCCGGCGAGGGCAAAATCCTGACGGCCGGCGGCTTCGACGCGCATATCCACTTCATCTGCCCGCAGCAGATCGAGGAAGCGCTGATGAGCGGCATCACCACGATGCTCGGCGGCGGCACCGGTCCGGCGCATGGCACCTTGGCCACCACCTGCACGCCCGGCCCCTGGCACATGGCGCGCATGATCCAGGCTTTCGACGCTTTCCCGATGAATATCGGGCTGTCCGGCAAGGGCAATGCGTCACGGCCGGCGGCGCTGGAGGAAATGGTGCTCGCCGGCGCCTGCTCGCTGAAGCTGCATGAGGATTGGGGCACGACGCCGGCCGCCATCGACTGCTGCCTTTCGGTCGCCGACGACTACGACGTGCAGGTGATGATCCACACCGACACGCTGAACGAGTCAGGGTTTGTCGAGAACACGGTTGCCGCGATCAAGGGCCGCACCATCCATGCCTTCCACACCGAAGGCGCCGGCGGCGGGCATGCGCCCGACATCATCAAGGTCTGCGGCCTGCCCAACGTCATCCCGTCATCGACCAACCCGACGCGGCCTTACACGGTCAACACCCTCGCCGAGCATCTCGACATGCTGATGGTTTGCCATCATTTGTCGCCGTCGATTCCCGAGGACATCGCCTTTGCCGAAAGCCGCATCCGCAAGGAGACGATCGCGGCCGAGGACATCCTGCACGACATCGGCGCCTTCTCGATCATCTCCTCCGACAGCCAGGCCATGGGCCGCGTCGGCGAGGTGGCCATCCGCTGCTGGCAGACCGCCGACAAGATGAAGCGCCAGCGCGGTGCGCTGGCTGAGGAGACGGGCGACAACGACAATTTCCGGGTCCGCCGCTACATCGCCAAATACACCATCAATCCGGCCATCGCGCATGGCCTGTCGAAGGAGATCGGCTCCGTGACGGCCGGGAAACGCGCTGATCTCGTGCTGTGGAACCCGGCCTTCTTCGGCGTCAAGCCGGAGATGGTGCTGGTAGGCGGCACAATCGCCGCCGCCCCGATGGGCGATCCCAACGCATCGATCCCGACGCCGCAGCCGATGCACTACCGGCCGATGTTCGGCGCCTACGGCAAGGCGCTGACCAACTCCGCGGTCACCTTCGTCTCCAAGGCGGCTTTTGATGCCGGCTTGCAGGGCAGGCTTGGCGTAGAGAAGGCGATGGTCGCGGTCGAGAACACGCGCGGCGGCATCGGCAAGCATTCGATGGTGCTCAACGACGCCACGCCGCACGTCGAGGTCGACCCGGAAACCTATGAGGTGCGCGCCGACGGCGAGCTCTTGACCTGCGAGCCGGCGACCGTGCTGCCGATGGCGCAACGGTATTTTCTGTTTTAGCGCTACCGCATTTCATTCGTCCTGCGGCTCTTCGACCTCATCGCCTGATCGCCATTGGGCTGATGGCTTGGATGGTCTAGGCTCCGGGAAGAGGCAGGATTTGAACCATGTACAAGGCCGTCGGATCACGAGGTTCCCGGGTCAGCCGCGTGCTCTGGATGCTCGAGGAGCTCGGGCAATCCTATGAGTTCGTAGAGGTGAAGCTGCGCTCGCCCGAGGCCTATGCACTGAACCCTTCCGGCAAGGTGCCGATCCTGATCGACGGCGAGCTGACGATCACTGATTCGGCGGCGATCTGCGTCTATTTAGCGGACAAGCATACCGATAAGGGGATGGGCGGTAATCCCGGGCTCGCCGGCCGCGCCGAGATGGATTCCTGGATGCATTTTGCTCAGAGCGAGTTCGAAGCGCCGCTGTGGAACAAACTGCGCCACCGCTTCATCCTGCCCAAGGAGCTGCGCGTCGATGTCGGCCCTGCCGCCGCCCATGATTTCGCTTCGGAAGTCAAGGCGCTGGACCGCCGGCTTGGCGACAAGCCTTTCGCGCTCGGCGACCGCTTTTCCGCCGTCGACGTTCTGCTCGGCGATATGGGTGGTTGGGCGCGCGCCGGCCGGTTCCCGGTCGACTCAGATCGCGTCAACGCCTATTTCGATCGCGTGCTGTCGCGACCCGCCCGCGCGCGGGCGCAAGCCAATGGCGGAGCCATGAAATGAAGCTCAACATCAACACCGATTTCACCAAATTTCCGCGCGCCGTCTCGGTGCTCCCGGCCGGCGAGGGCGGAGCGGCGACACCTTTCGACAAGGCTATCTTGACGCATGACGAGCGGCATCTGCGCCGCCGCGCCATCGAAACCGCCGGCGGCGACAGGGTGTTGGTCGATCTGCCCGAGCCGGTGGCGCTCGGCAATGGCGACCGGCTGGTGCTGGAGGACGGCCGCCAGCTCGAGATCGTCGCCGCGCCCGAAGAGGTCTACGACATCCGCGCCCGCGCCACCGTGCATCTCACCGAGCTTGCCTGGCATATCGGCAACCGCCACCTCGCGGCGGCAATCGAGGCGGACCGTATCCTCATCTTGCGCGACCATGTCATCAAGGCGATGCTGGAAGGGCTCGGCGCCACGGTCGGCGAGGTGGTGGAACCGTTCAGTCCCGTGCGCGGCGCCTATTCCGGACAAGGCCACGAACATAGCCATGCGCATGATGATCACGGCCACGACCATCACGATCATGATCACGCGCATGGCCATCATGACCACGACCACGATCACCACCATCACCATGACTGACCAACCGTCCGGTACCGCACTGCTGCGGCTGATGGCCTGGCTGTCGCCGTCCTTTCCGGTCGGCGGCTTCTCCTACAGTCACGGTCTCGAGCGCGCCGTGCATGACGGACTAGTCGCCGATCGCCGGGATCTCGCCGAGTGGCTGGGGACGCTGGTCGAGATGGGCTCGGGCTGGAACGATGCGGTGCTGTTTGCCGAAAGCTGGCGGCGTGCGCGTGACGGCGGCGATATCGCCGAAGTTGCCGCGCTTGCCGAGGCGCTTGCCGGATCGCAGGAGCGCCACGTGGAAACCATGCTCCAGGGCGCCGCCTTCCAAAAAGCCGCCTCTGCCTGGCCCTGTCATCCGCTGGAGCGGCTGCCTGCGGATTGCCCCTATTGCGTCGCTGTCGGCGCGATCGCTGGCAGCGATGGCATCGGCTTGGCGGACGCGCTGTCGGCCTTCCTGCAGGCCTTCTTCTCCAACCTCGTGCAGGCCGCTATCCGGCTCGGCGTTGTAGGACAGGTCGACGCCACATCTTTGGTAGCCGGCTTCGAACCGTTGGCGCTGGCGACAGCTGCTCGCGCCGCGAACTCTACGCTCGATGATCTCGGCGGCTCGGCCTTGATATCCGACATTGCGGCGATGAAGCACGAAACCCAATATTCGCGTCTGTTCCGCTCATGATCATTCTTGCCTTTGTCCTCTCCCTCATCCTGCTGCTGATCACCACGCTGCATGTCTATTGGGGCATAGGCGGCATCTGGCCGGGAAAGGACGCGAAATCCTGCGCCCGCGCGGTCGTCGGCTTTCGCGGCGTCGATGACATGCCCTCGCCCGTCGCGAGCTTTGCCGTCGCCGCGTGCCTGGCGCTTGCGACGCTATGGCCGCTGGCCCTTGAAGGCGTCTTCGCCTCGCCCTTTCCCAGGCAGGGCCTTGTCGCCACGGCGCTGCTCTTTGGCATTGTCTTCTTCGGGCGAGGCATCGCCGGCTTCACGCCCTGGTGGCGCGGGCTGACGCCGGAGCAGCCTTTTGCACGGCTCGACCAGCGCCTCTACTCGCCGCTCTGCCTGTTGATCGGGCTGGGCTTCGCAATCCTCGCCATCACGGAGTTTCCGGCATGAGCCAAGCCAATGGTCCCCTGCGCATCGGCATCGGCGGTCCCGTCGGTTCCGGCAAGACGACGCTCACCGAAAAGCTCTGCAAGGCGCTGCGCGACCGGTTCTCGATCGCCGTCGTCACAAACGACATCTACACCAAGGAAGACGCCATGATGCTGGCGCGCCTGCAGGCGCTGCCGGAGGAGCGCATCGTCGGCGTGGAGACCGGCGGCTGTCCGCACACGGCCATCCGCGAGGACGCCTCGATCAATTTGCGGGCGATCGCCGAGTTGAACCGCAAATTCCCCGACCTCGACATCGTCTTCATCGAATCCGGCGGCGACAATCTCGCCGCCACCTTCTCGCCGGACCTTGCCGATCTGACCCTCTATGTCATTTCGGTCTGCCAGGGCGAGGAGATACCACGCAAGGGCGGCCCGGCCATCACCCGCTCAGACTTCCTCGTCATCAACAAGAGCGATCTGGCGCCCTATGTGAACGTCAACCTCGACGTCATGCAGGCGGACGCCGCCCGCATGCGCGGCAAGCGGCCATTCGGCTTCACCGATCTGTCGCGCGGCAAGGGTCTACAGGAGGTGATCGAGTTCATCGTCGAGCTGGGCGGGCTGCAATCGGCACGGCCTGCCGCCTGACCCATCAGTTTGCGGTTGCTGGCAGCCGCCATGCACGGCATGCTCGGCCAAACCGGAGGATTTTCGATGACCCTTGCCCGTCTGCAGAAGGAAATGCTGACCAACCTGCCTTATTACCAGGAGCGGGTCGATCTCGCCGCCGCCTTCCGCTGGACGGCGCGGCTCAACATGCATGAGGCGGTCGCCAATCATTTCTCGCTGTCGGTCAACGAGGACGGCACGAAGTTCCTGATGAACCCGAACCAGGTGCATTTCTCGCGTATCAAGGCGAGCGATCTGCTTTTGATCGACGCCAACGATCCCGAAACGCTCTCCGGCCCCAACGCGCCCGACCCGACGGCTTGGGGCCTGCACGGCGCCATCCACCGCAACGTGCCGCATGCGCGCTGCGCCATGCATGTGCATTCGATCCACGCCACGGTGCTTGCCTCGCTGGCCGACTCCACCTTGCCGCCGATCGACCAGAACTCGGCCATGTTCTTCAACCGCCATGTCGTGGACCCTCATTATGGCGGGTTGGCCTTCGAAGAGGAGGGCGAGCGCTGCTCGAAACTGCTCGTCGATCCCAGGGTCAAGGTGATGGTCATGGGCAATCACGGCGTGATGGTCATCGGGGATTCTGTCGCCGACACCTTCAATCGCATGTTCTATTTCGAGCGTGCCGCCGAGACCTACATCAAGGCGCTGTGGACCGGCCGGCCGCTGCGCGCGCTCTCCGATGAGATCGCGGAAAAGACGGCGAGCGAGATGGACGACTATCCCGGCCAGGCCGAGCGCCACCTTGCCGAGCTGAAGGCAATCCTCGACGAGGAAGAGCCGGTCTACAGGAACTGAGCCCCGCGGTTGTGGGTGACACTGGAGGCTTGGCTTCGCCTATTTTCGAAGCCGGGCGCTGCCCCCACCCTTACCCTCTCCCCGTGAAGGGCGGTGAGAGGGGGATCGCCAGCGTCGGAGCGTGTCCCTTCTCCCCGTAGTCACGGGGAGAAGGTGCCGGCAGGCGGACGAGGGGCAGCGTCGACGCCTGAAAGTCTATTCAGAGACCCAATTGCGCCCGCAGTTCCTCGGCGCTGTTAATGACGATTGCGCCGGGCGGTCCTTCCATCGGCGCTTCCGGCCAGAAAATCGTCTTCATGCCGGCAGCCAGGCCGGCCATCGCGCCGGTGCGGCTGTCGTCGACCGCGACCGCGTCGGCCGGATCCACACCGGCGAGATAGGCCGCGCGCAGGAAGGGTTCCGCATGCGGCTTGCCTTGGCGTACGTCGTTTCGGCTCACCGTGTGCATGCCGGGATAGACGAGACCGACCGCGCCGAGATTGGCGTCAACGATCAGCCGGTCGGAATTGGACACCACCGCCTGCTCGACGCCTAGCGCGCGCAATTCGTTGAACACCTCGATCGCGCCGGGCCGCGGCTTGAGCGTCTCGGCCATCGGCAGATAGTGGTCGTATTTGCGCACGATCCAGTCATCGAAGTGCAGGTCGAGGCCGAACTGGTCGCGCAGCATTTCGTAGACCGGCCATGCCGCGACGCCCAGCACGCGTTCGTGCAGGTCGGTCGGCGGCGTGATGCCGACGCTGCGCAAAGCCGCCACAAGTGCTGCCTCGTGCAGCGGCTCGCTGTCGACCAGCGTGCCGTCCATGTCCCAGAAAACCGCTTTCGGCGTCATGCAAGGCTCCTTTTGCCGATCCCTTAATGGGTTTCCGGTCAGAGATAAACCGCTCTCCCGGCAAATGGTTGAAGCGAGTGCGAACAGGGCCAACCTTGGTCGGCAGCGGCGCAAGCAATTGCTCCTTCAATTGACAATTGCGCAGAGCCGCTTTCGCTGTAATCTAGAGGGCCCGCTATTGTCGGGCTTGGGGAGGCAGAATGTGAACGCGCGACAGGAAACCGGCAGCACCAGGTTGGACGACGCCGCGCGGGCCGGCTGGCTCTACTATGTTGCCGGCAATACCCAGGATCAGATCGCCGCCAAGCTCGGTATTTCCAGGCAGACGGCGCAGCGGCTCGTCTCGCTGGCGATGTCGGAAGGGCTGATCAAGGTCCGCGTCGATCATCCGATCGCCAATTGCCTCGACCTTGCCGCGCGGCTGAAGTCGCGTTTCGCGCTCGATCTCGTCGAGGTGGTGCCGAGCGATCCGACCTCGTCCTCGACGACGATCGGTGTTGCCGAGGCGGCGGCTGCCGAGATCGAGCGGCGGCTGCGCTCCGCCGCCCCCATCGTCATGGCGATCGGCACCGGGCGCACCCTGAAGGCAGCGATCGAGCTGTTGCCGCCGATGGAGTGCCCGCAGCACAAGGTGGTGTCCTTGACCGGCAACATCTCGCCCGACGGCTCGGCCGCCTTCTACAACGTCATCTTCACCATGGCCGACCGGGTCAAGGCGCGCTCCTTCCCGATGCCGCTGCCGGTCATCGCCTCCTCGCCGGAAGAGCGCGACATGCTGCTCAGCCAGCCGATGATCCAGCCGACGCTGGCGCTGGCCGCGGAAGCAGACGTCACCTTCGTCGGCATCGGCGATCTCGGCCCGAAGGCGCCGCTCTATGAGGACGGCTTCATCTCGGAGGGGGAACTGAAGGCGCTGCAGAAAGCCGGCGGCGTCGCCGAGATCGTCGGCTGGGTTTTCGACCGCGAAGGCCGCATGATCGAAGGCATCACCAACGACCGCGTTTCGTCCGCCGCCTTGCCGTCACGCGAGAAGTCCTTGGTCATCGCGCTTGCCATGGGCGAGCGCAAGCTGCCGGGCATTCTCGCCGCCGTGAACCGGCGTTTGGTCAATGGCCTCATCACCGATGAACGGACAGCCACCGCCCTGCTCGGCGGCGCGTGATCGTGATGCTGGGCTCGGGCCGAATCTGACGCGACGAGCCGTTGGCGATAAAAAGAAACCCGGCTATTATAAAAAGAAACCCGGCTATTTGTAGCGTCCATGCGGATCGTTGCCATCGAGGAAGCCCATGTCCCGCTGCAGGTGCTCCGACAGTTCTCGGACATCGACATAGCCACGCCTGCGGCTGGCGAACCACGAGAATTCCCGCGCCAGCAGCGAAATCCATCCATGTATCGGGGTCGAATCGAGTTTTTCCTGCACCGGAGTCATGATCGTCAGCCTTCGCTATGCTTGAACTGGAGTGATCGTTGACCCCAAATATCGGGCTGATCGGCAAGTGCTTCCAATCAAACGTCGATCATGACCCATAAAGAGGCCTTATGCCCGATCTGAGCTCCCGGCAGAATGTCCAACTCCCGCCCCTGCAGGCGATTCGGGTGTTCGAGGCCGTGGCCAGACACCTCTCCTTCACCAAGGCCGCCGAGGAGCTCGGCATGACCCAGGCCGCCGCGAGCTATCAGATCAAGCTTCTGGAAGAGCGCATCGGCGCGCCGCTTTTCCTGCGCCGCCCACGGCAGATCGAGCTGACCGAACCCGGCCAGCGTCTTGCGCCGGCTGTCAGCGAGGCCTTCGCGCTGCTGAGCGGCGCCTATGCGGCCGCCCGAGCCGGCGCCGACGGCGTGCTTTGCGTTTCCACCCTGCTCACCTTCGCCTCGAACTGGCTGGCGCAGCATCTGGGATCCTTTCAGGTTGCGCACCCCTCGCTTGCCGTGCGCGTCGACACCTCGAACCGAGTCGTCGATTTCGCGCGCGAGGACGTCGATATCGCCATCCGCTCCGGCGGCGGCAAGTGGCCGGGCGTGGAAACGCATATGCTGTTCAGGGCCGACTTCACCCCGGTGCTCAGCCCCAGGCTTGCGGCGAGCATCGGCGGCGTCAAGGAGCCGGCCGACCTGCTCAAGCTCCCCATCCTCGATCCCGGCGACATCTGGTGGCAGGAATGGTTCGCGCTCGCCGGCCTGCCCGCGGAGGAACTCGCCAGCCGTCCCGGCACCAGCATGGGCGCGCAGGCCTATGAGGCCAATGCCGCGATGGCCGGGCAAGGTGTTGCGATCGTCACCAGCGCCCTGTTCAAGAACGAGCTTGCCGACGGCCGGCTGATCCAGCCCTTCGATCTCGTCGGCGACGACGGCCACGCCTACTGGCTGGTTTATCCCACGGCCCGGCGCAACGTGCCGAAGATCCGCGCCTTCCGAGATTGGATTCTCGCCGAGATCGCCTGCCAGTAGGCCGGCATTACACCTGCCGCCTCTGCTATGCGACGCCCAGACGGGCGCGGCATCGATTTGTGCTGCGCTGCAGCATCGATTCCGGCTTGACATAATTCACACTTAGTGAGTAATTGCCCACAGCCAAGGCAAATGCTCATCTTGGTTTTAGGGAGGAATTGATGAAACTTCGCACGCTCACCCTGGGCCTGTTGTCGGTCAGCGCCCTTGCATTCGCCGCGCATGCCGAATCCATCACCATCGCCACCGTCAACAATGGCGACATGGTCCGCATGCAGAAGCTGACGGACGACTTCACGAAGGCCAATCCCGACATCCAGCTCAACTGGGTCACGCTCGAAGAGAACGTGCTGCGCGAGCGCGTCACCACCGACATCGCCACCAAGGGTGGCCAGTACGACGTCTTGACCATCGGCACTTACGAGGTTCCGATCTGGGCCAAGCAGAGCTGGCTCTTGCCGCTCGAGAAGCTCGGCGACGACTACGACGTCAAGGACATCATCCCGGCCATTGCCGGCGGCCTTTCGGTCGACGGCAAGCTCTATGCCGCGCCCTTCTACGGCGAGAGCTCCTTCGTCATGTACCGCAAGGACCTGATGGAGAAGGCGGGGCTCAAAATGCCCGACGCGCCGACCTGGGACTTCATCAAGGAGGCCGCCGACAAGATGACCGATCGGGCCAATGGCGTGAACGGCATCTGCCTGCGCGGCAAGGCCGGCTGGGGCGAGAACATGGCCTTCCTGACCGCCATGTCGAACTCCTTCGGCGCCCGCTGGTTCGATGAGAACTGGAAGCCGCAATTCGACCAGCCGGAATGGAAGAACACGCTGCAGTTCTATGTCGACCTGATGAAGGCAGACGGTCCTGAGGGCGCGTCCTCCAACGGCTTCAACGAGAATCTTGCGCTCTTCCAGCAGGGCAAGTGCGGCATGTGGATCGATGCCACCGTCGCCGCGTCCTTCGTCTCCGACCCGAAGGCCTCGCAGGTCGCCGACAAGGTCGGCTATGCGCTGGCGCCCGACAAGGGTCTCGGCAAGCGCGGCAACTGGCTGTGGGCATGGTCTCTCGCAATCCCCGCCGGCACCAAGAAGGCGGACGCCGCCGAGAAGTTCGTCTCCTGGGCAACCTCGAAGCACTACCTCGACCTGGTGGCTTCGAAGGAAGGCTGGGCCAACGTTCCGCCCGGAACCCGGACCTCGCTCTACAACAATCCGGAGTACCAGAAGGCAGCGCCCTTCGCGAAGATGACGCTGGACTCCATCAATGCCGCCGACCCGACGCATCCGACCGTCAAGCCGGTGCCCTATGTCGGCGTGCAGTTCGTGGCCATCCCGGAATTCCAGGGCCTCGGCACCACCGTCGGCCAGCTCTTCTCCGCCGCCCTTGCCGGCCAGTCGAGCGTCGATGATGCGCTGAAGCAGGCCCAGGACGCGGCGACTGCCGCGATGACCGAAGGCGGCTACCTCAAGTAAGGCTCCTCCCGGTGCCGAACGCCGGTAGCGGATCATGACCGGCATAGGCCGCCCGAAACCCAGTTCGGGCGGCCACCTTTGCAATCAGGAATTCTGGCACAAGTCTAAATCCGGCTGACCTTGGGAGGGTGACCGTCATGGCTACTCAGCAAACCCGTTCGCTTGCCCGTTTCATGATGGCGCCGTCGGTGATCCTGCTGTTCGTCTGGATGATTGTGCCACTGGTCTTTACGCTGTGGTTCTCGTTCCTCCAGTACAACCCGCTCAATCCGATCCGCGATGGGTTCGTCTGGTTCGCCAATTACAAGCTCTTCTACTCCAACCCCGCCTTCCTGCAGTCGATCCTCAACACATTGACCATCGTCGTCAGTGTCCTGGCCATCACCGTGATTGGCGGCATCCTTTTGGCGCTGCTGCTCGACCAGCCGATCTGGGGTCAGGGCTTCGTGCGCATCCTGGTCATCTCGCCGTTCTTCGTCATGCCGCCGGTGGCGGCACTTGTCTGGAAGAACATGATCATGCACCCGCAATACGGCGTCTTTGCCGATATTGCCCGCTTCTTCGGCGCCAACCCGATCGACTGGTTCGGTCAGCATCCGCTGACCGCCGTCATCCTGATCGTCGCCTGGCAATGGCTGCCCTTCGCGACGCTGATCCTGCTCACCTCGCTCCAATCGCTTGACGGTGAGCAGAAGGAGGCGGCCGAGATGGATGGCGCCGGCTTCCTCAGCCGCTTCTGGTACTTGACGCTGCCGCACATGTCGCGCGCCATCACCGTCGTCATCCTGATCCAGACGATCTTCCTGCTCTCGGTCTATGCCGAGATCCTGGTCACCACCAATGGCGGTCCCGGCTACGCCTCCACCAACCTGCCGTTCCTCGTCTACCAGAAGGCGCTCTTGGAATTCAAAATCGGCCAGGCGTCGGCAGGCGGCGTCATCGCGGTCATTCTCGCCAACATCGTCGCCTTCTTCGTCATGCGCGCGGTCGGCAGGAACCTGGACAAATAGGGAGGATAGAATGGCACGCGCAGTCACCACCCAGCACAAGACGATCGCAACAGTCGCGGCCTGGGTCGTCGCCCTGCTGATCTTCTTCCCGATCCTTTATACGATTATCACATCCTTCAAGTCGGAGCAGGAGGCGATCCAGGGCTTCGCCCTGATCCCGTCGGGCACCACCGAAAGCTATTCGGAAGTGCAGGCGCAGAGCGGCTATTTCAAGTTCTTCCTGAATTCCGTGATCCTGTCGGTCGGCTCGACCGTCCTTGCGCTCATCGTCGCCGTGCCGGCGGCCTGGTCGATGGCCTTCTCGCCGACCAAGCGGACCAAGGACATCCTGATGTGGATGCTCTCCACCAAGATGATGCCGGCCGTCGCCGTGCTGTTCCCGATCTATCTGATCTTCCGCGACACCGGCCTGCTCGACAGCCGCATCGGCCTCACCGTCATGCTGATGCTGATCAACCTGCCGATCGTGGTCTGGATGCTCTACACCTATTTCCGCGAGATCCCGGGTGAGATCCTCGAAGCGGCGCGCATGGACGGCGCCTCGCTGTGGAACGAGATCATCTATGTGCTGACGCCCATGGCCGTTCCCGGCATTGCCTCGACCATGCTCTTGAACATCATCCTGGCCTGGAACGAGGCGTTCTGGACGATCCGCCTGACCACCACCGAGGCCGCACCGCTCACCGCCTTCATCAGCTCCTTCTCCAGTCCGCAGGGCCTGTTCTGGGCCAAGCTCTCGGCCGCCTCGACATTGGCGATCGCGCCGATCCTGATCATGGGCTGGTTCAGCCAGAAGCAGCTGGTGCGCGGCCTGACCTTTGGCGCCGTGAAGTAAGCCGTAAGCGGCGGACGAAATCCGGGGAGGAAACCATGGGAAACATCACGCTCAAGAACGTCTCCAAGTCCTTCGGGTCGACGACGATCATTCCGAACATCGATCTCGCCATCGAGGACGGCGAGTTCGTCGTGTTCGTTGGCCCCTCGGGTTGCGGCAAGTCAACGCTGCTCAGGCTGATCGCCGGGCTGGAGGACACCAGCGGCGGCACCATCAGCATCGATGGCCGCGACGTCACCCGCGAGGCGCCGGCCAAGCGCAAGCTTGCCATGGTCTTCCAGTCCTACGCGCTCTACCCGCATATGACGGTCGCCAAGAACATCGCCTTCCCGCTGAAGATGGCCGGCGAGGACCAGGCGACCATCGATAAGAAGGTCAAGGACGCGGCGCGCGTCTTGAACCTCACCAACTATCTCGAGCGGCGCCCGGGCCAGCTCTCCGGCGGCCAGCGCCAGCGCGTCGCCATCGGCCGCGCCATCGTGCGCCAGCCATCGGCCTTCCTGTTCGACGAGCCGCTGTCCAACCTCGACGCAGCCCTGCGCGGCACCATGCGGCTGGAGATCAGCGAACTGCATCATCAGCTGAAGACGACGATGATCTATGTCACCCACGACCAGGTCGAGGCCATGACCATGGCCGACAAGATCGTCGTGCTCAATGCCGGCAACATCGAGCAGGTCGGCTCGCCGATGGAACTCTACAAAACGCCGAAGAACCTGTTCGTCGCCGGCTTCATCGGCTCGCCGAAGATGAACTTGATCGAAGGCGCGCCGGCCGACAAATACGGCGCCAAGACCATCGGCATCCGGCCCGAGCACATCAACATCTCGACCACGGCGGGCGACTGGAAGGCGACGGTCGGCGTTGCCGAGCATCTCGGCTCCGACACCTTCCTGCATGTCCAGACCGACGGCATCGGCACGATCAATGTGCGCGCCGACGGCGAGGTTGCCGTCAAGCACGGCGACACCGTCTACCTGACGCCCGACAAGGCCAAGCTCCATCGCTTCGGCGCCGACGGCAAGGCGCTGGCGCAGTGAGGCTCAAAGGCAAATCGGCGCTGATCACCGGATCGGCGCGCGGCATCGGCAGGGCCTTCGCCGAAGCCTATATTCGCGAAGGCGCCACGGTGGCGATTGCCGACATCAATCTCGAAGCGGCGGAAGCGACGGCGAAGGATATCGGCTCTGCCGCTTACGCGATCCGGCTCGACGTCACCGACCAGTCCTCGATCGAGGCCAGCGTGAAAGCCGTCGAAGCGAAGGCGGGCGGCCTCGACATCCTGATCAACAATGCCGCCTTGTTCGACCTTGCGCCCATCGTCGAGATCAGCCGCGCGAGCTACGACAAGCTCTGCTCCGTCAATGTCGCCGGCACGCTGTTCATGCTGCAGGCCGCGGCTCGCTCGATGATCGCTGCCGGCCGGGGCGGCAGGATCATCAACATGGCGAGCCAAGCCGGACGCCGCGGCGAGCCGCTGGTCGCGGTTTATTGCGCCACCAAGGCCGCCGTCATCTCGCTTACCCAGTCGGCCGGACTCGACCTGATCAAGCACCGCATCAACGTCAACGCCATCGCACCGGGCGTCGTCGACGGCGAGCATTGGGATCACGTCGATTCGCTGTTCGCCAAATATGAGAACCGGCCGAAGGGCGAGAAGAAGAGGCTCGTCGGCGAAAGCGTGCCCTATGGCCGCATGGGTCGAGCCGAAGATCTGACTGGCATGGCGGTTTTCCTCGCCAGTGAAGAAGCCGAATACATTGTCGCCCAGACCTACAACGTCGATGGCGGTCAATGGATGAGTTGAGGGGGAAGCGCGCCTCCCTTCCTCCGGGGAGGACGCGTCGCGGGGCAGGTGAGGGGCGCATACCGGCAAACGGATGCTGCCCCTCACCGCTCGCCCCAAGCGGGTGAATTGGGGGTTGGATTGTCGGGCTGCATATCGGCCAAAGGGTAAGTAAGATGACCGTGAAACTCTCTTCCTCGAACCTCGCAAAGCTTCCGTCAAAGGTTTCCGGTCCAAAATACGATCGCGCCGCGCTGAAGGCCGGCATCGTGCATTTCGGCGTCGGCAACTTCCACCGCTCGCACCAGGCTGTCTATCTCGACGACCTGTTCAATTCCGGCCTCGGCCATGACTGGGCACTGATCGGCGCCGGCGTGTTCGAGGGCGAGAAGGCCGGCCGCGCCAGGCTGCAGGAGCAGGACTGGCTGACCACCGTTGTCGAGCAGGACCAGGGCCATATGAGCGCCCGCGTCACCGGCGCCATGGTCGATTTCCTGATGCCGGGCGATGCTGAGGCGATCGTCGAGCAGCTCGCCAACCCTGCGATCAAGATTGTGTCGCTGACCATCACCGAAGGCGGCTATTTCATCGATCCGGCCTCCGGAAAGTTCAATCCGGCCCATCCCGACATTGTCGCCGATGCTCAGCCGGCTGCGGCACCGAAGACGGTCTTCGGCATCATTCTTGCCGGACTGGTGCGCCGGCGCGCCGACGGCATCGTGCCGTTCACGGTCATGTCCTGCGACAACATCCCCCACAATGGCCACGTCACCTCCGACGGCGTCATCGGCCTTGCCCGGCTGATCGACGAGGCTCTGGCCAACTGGGTGAGGGACAACGTCGCTTTCCCGAACGGCATGGTCGACCGCATCACGCCGGCCACCACCGATCGCGAGCGTAGCATTCTGGCCAATGATTTCGGGCTGGAGGACAATTGGCCGGTCTTCTGCGAACCGTTCAAACAATGGGTGCTGGAAGATCGTTTCACCGCCGGTCGGCCGCCGCTGGAACAGGCTGGCGTCCAATTCGTCAAGGATGTCTCGCCTTACGAGCTGATGAAGATCCGCATCTTGAACGGCGGCCACGCAGCCATCGCCTATCCGGCGGGCCTGATGGACATCCATTTCGTGCATGAGGCGATGCAGGAGCCGCTGGTGCGCGGCTTCCTCGCCAAGCTGGAGCGCGACGAGATCATCCCCACCGTGCCGCCGGTGCCGGACACGGTGCTCGAGGATTACTACCAGCTCATCGAGCGCCGCTTCTCCAACCCCAAGATCGGCGACACCATCCGAAGACTTTGCCTCGACGGTTCCAACCGCCAGCCGAAATTCATAATTCCGACCGCCGCGGACCGACTGAAGGCGGGGAAAGGTGTTGCCGGCCTGGCTCTGGAGTCCGCGCTCTGGTGCCGCTACTGCTTCGGCACCACCGACAGCGGCGCCGTCATCGAGCCGAACGATCCGAGCTGGGACCGGATGCAGGCGACCGCCAAAGCGGCGAAGAACTCGCCCCAGGCCTGGCTGGCGATGGACGACATCTATGGCGATGTCGGCCGCTCCGCCGTCTTTGCCGAAGCCTTCGCCCATGCGCTGAACGAATTGTGGGCGAACGGCGCGCGCGAAACCTTGACGCGCTATCTCGCCGGCAAGCTCTGAAGCTCTTTGGACGCAGCCGCAATGACGCCCGAGCTCGTCATCTTCGACTGTGACGGCGTGCTGGTCGACAGCGAGGCGCTTTCGGTTTCCGCGTTGCTGGGCATGATCGAGCTCGCCGGCGGCACGGTCTCGGAGGACGCCGCCTACGAGCATTTCCTCGGCAAGAGCATGAAGAGCGTGCGCGAGATTCTCGGCAGCGATTTCGGCCTGGAGATAAGCGACCAACATCTCACCGCCATGCGCGTCGAGCTGATGCGCAAGTTCCGCGAGGAGCTGAAGCCGATCCCCGGCATCAAGGAGATCCTGCCGAAGCTTGGCCTGCCCCATTGCGTCGCCTCTTCCGGCACGCTGGAGCGCATCCGCTACGCGCTCGAGGTCACCGGCCTGCTGGGCCTGCTGGAGCCGCACCTCTTCAGCGCCGCCATGGTCAAGCGCGGCAAGCCGGCGCCGGACCTGTTCCTCCATGCCGCCGCCGTGATGCGCGCTGATCCGGGCAAATCCCTTGTCATCGAGGACAGCCCGGCCGGCATCGCCGCGGCGCGGGCGGCGGGCATGCGCGTCTTTGCTTTCACCGGCGGATCGCATGCAAACAACCCCGCGCTCAAGGCGCGGCTTGCGTCGACCGAACCGGACTTTATATTCGCTGACATGCTGCAATTGCCCGATCTGATTGCAGACCTGGGAGCGAGAGTAAAAGCATCTTGACGAGTTTCGTTTGCGCGGTCGATGTCGGCACCGGGAGCGCTCGCGCGGGCATTCTCGACTCGCGTGGCAATCTGCTCGGCCGCGCCGAGCGGCCGATCGCCATGCACCAGCCTAAGCCCGATCACGCGGAGCACGATTCGGAAAATATCTGGTCGGCAGTCTGCGCCGCCGTGCGCGCCGCGCGCGAGAAGGCCAACGTCGCCGCATCGGACATCGTCGGCATCTCCTTTGACGCCACCTGCTCGCTTGTGGTGCGCGGCAGGCGGGGCGATCAGCTGAGCGTCTCGGTCACCGGCGAGAAGCGCTGGGACACCATCGTCTGGCTCGACCATCGCGCCATCGCCGAAGCCGACGAATGCACCAGAAGCGGCCATGCGGTGCTCGACTATATCGGCGGGGTGATGTCGCCGGAAATGGAAACGCCAAAGCTGATGTGGCTGAAGCGCAACCTGCCCGCAACCTGGAATGAAGCCGGCTATCTGTTCGATCTCGCCGATTTCCTGACCTGGAAAGCGACCGGATCGCTCGCCCGCTCGCAATGCACGCTGACGGCCAAATGGACCTATCTCGCGCATGAGGAGACGGGCTGGCGGCGCGATTTCTTCAAGCTCGTCGGCATCGGCGATCTCTTCGAGCATGGCAATCTCCCGGACAAGGCGAGCCCCGTCGGCACCGATATCGGGCAACTCACGGCCGATGCGGCGGCAGATCTCGGCCTCACGGAAAAATGCCGGGTCGGCGCCGGGGTGATCGACGCCTATGCCGGCGCGCTCGGTGTGCTCGGCGGCTTCGCCGGCGACGAGAAGGACATCAGCCGGCACCTGGCGCTGATTGCCGGCACCTCGTCCTGCGTCATGGCGATGTCGCAGGATCCGCAGCCTTTCGCCGGCGTCTGGGGACCATATTATGGCGCGGCGTTGCCAAAGCTCTGGCTGTCGGAAGGCGGTCAGTCGGCGACCGGCGCTCTGCTCGACCACATCATCCGCTGGCACGGCGCCGGCGGCGAGCCGGATGCGGCAATGCATGCCAGGATCGCCAAGCGCGTCGCCGAACTGCGCGCCGCCGAGGGCGATGCGCTGGCGGCGCGGCTGCATGTTCTGCCGGATTTCCACGGCAATCGCTCGCCGCTCGCCGACCCGCACGCGGTTGGCGTCGTCAGCGGGCTGACACTCGATTCCTCCTTCGACAGCCTGTGCAAGCTCTACTGGCGCACCGCCGTCGGCATCGCGCTCGGCGTGCGCCATGTGCTCGAGGCGCTGAACGAGAACGGCTATTTGATCGACACGCTGCACGTCACCGGCGGCCACACCAAGAACCCGCTCTTGATGGAACTCTATGCCGATGCCACCGGCTGCACCGTCATCGAGCCGCTGGCCGACGAGGCGGTGTTGCTCGGCACCGGAATGGTCGCTGCGACCGCCGCTGGGCTTTACCCCGACCTGAACGCCGCCTGCGTGGCCATGCAGCAGGGCGGCAGGACGCGGCCCCCGAATCCGGCCGCCGGCGCTCGCTTCGACCGCGACTATCGCATCTTCCTCGAAATGCACCGCCAGCGGCAGGCGCTCGACACCATCCAATAGAAGGCCCGGCTCTTGCGCTTCCCGCTGGCTCAATAGGTCGCCGCTCCTCCTCCTTGCCAATATGTCGCATTTCGTTCACAAGACGGCGCAAACGGCGCCATTTTGCGCCGTTTGCGTGCGGCTTCCGGGCGAGTCCCGACGCGCCGTGGTCTGAAGAGCGGAAAATGTCTGCGATCGAAGCCGGCGCTCGCGCGCCGGAAAATTTTTGGCGTCAGGAAATCAGGGCAACATTGTCGCTTGCCTGGCCGATGGTGCTCACCAATCTCGGCCAGACCGCCATGACCGCGACCGACGTCATGATGATGGGCCGTTTGGGACCCGACACGCTGGCCGCCGGCGCGCTCGGCTCCAACCTCTATTTCATGCCGCTGATCTTCGGGCTTGGCCTGATGCTCGCCACCTCGCCGATGATGGCGACCGAGCTCGGCCGCCGCCGCCATTCGGTGCGCGACTTGCGCCGCACCGTGCGCCAGGGCCTGTGGCTGGCGGTCCTCGTCTCGATCCCGATCTGGTTGTTCCTCTGGCATGGCGAAGAAGTGCTTTTGGCCATGGGGCAGAAGCCGGACCTCGCGAACCAGGCAGGCATCTACCTGCACTGGCTGCAATGGGCGGTGCTGCCTTTTTACGGTTATATCGTGTTGCGCTCCTTCATCTCGGCGCTGGAGCGGCCCGGCTGGGCGCTGATCATCGTTTTCGTCGCCGTCGCCTGCAACGCCTTCTTCAACTGGGTCTTCATGTTCGGCAACCTCGGCGTCCGCCCGATGGGCATCGCCGGCTCGGGCCTCGCCACCTCGCTTTCCAGCATGCTGATGTTTGTTGGACTGGCGGCCGTGGTGGTGCTGGAGAAAAAATTCCGCCGCTATCACCTCTTCGGCCGCTTCTGGCGCTCCGACTGGCCGCGCTTCCGCGGCCTGCTGAGGCTCGGCCTGCCGATCGCCGGCATCCTCGCCTTCGAGGTGACTATCTTCAATGCGGCAGCCCTGCTGATGGGTCTGATCGACGCGGATTCGCTGGCAGCCCACGCGATTGCCATCCAGATCGCCTCGATCTCCTTCATGGTGCCGCTCGGCCTCAACCAGGCGGTCACCGTGCGCGTCGGCCTGGCACATGGCGCCGGCAATCCCGAGGGCGTCTCGCGCGCCGGCTGGACCAGCTTTGTCATCGGCGTCTCCTTCATGGCGCTGATGGGGCTGGTGATGATCCTATGGCCGCATCTTTTGATCAGCGCCTTCATCGATCTCGCCGATCCGGCCAATGCCAGGGTGATCACGCTTGCCGTGTCCTTCCTGGTGTTCGCGGCGCTGTTCCAGATCTTCGACGGCGCGCAGGCGGTGGCCGCCGGCATGCTGCGCGGCCTGCACGATACCAAGGTGCCGATGATCTATGCCGCGATCGGCTATTGGGGGGTCGGCCTGCCGCTCGGCGTGCTGCTCGCCTTCCATTTCGGCTTTGACGGCGTCGGCATCTGGATCGGCCTGTCGTCAGGGCTGGCGGTGGTGGCGGTGCTCCTGCTCGTGCGTTGGCTGCGGCGCGATCGCATCGCGCCGGCGCTGTCGTTCGGCCATTGAGAAGAGTGGCCGCCGGTCAGCCGGCGGCCGTCGTCAATCTTCAGTGTGCGGCGACACGCTCGAGCCGTCGCGCATATTGCGTCAGCGGGAAGCACATAACGAAGAAGATCAGCGCCACCAGCCCGTAGACGGTGAAGGGCTCGAAGGTCGCGTTGTTGATCGCGTTGGAGGTCCTGACCAACTCCTCGAAACCGATGATCGAGGTCAGCGCCGTCGATTTGATCAGCTGCACCAGGAAGCCGACGGTCGGGGCGCGCGTGATGGCGAAGGCCTGCGGCAGGATGATCAGCCTGAGTTCCTGCAGATAATGCAGTCCGAGACTGGCGCCGGCGTCCCACTGGCCGCGCGGCAGCGCATCGACACCGCTGCGCCAGATCTCGGCGAGATAGGCGCTGGCGAAGAAGGTGAGGCCGAGCGCCGCGGCGGTCCATGGCTCGATGCGCAGCCCCAACATCGGCAGGCCGAAGAACATCAGGAAAAGCTGCATGAGGAGCGGCGTGCCCTGGAACAGCGCGATATAGCCGGAAGCGATCCGCTTGATCCATTTGTTCTTGGCTATGCGGAAGAACAGCACGACCAGCCCGACCAGCGCGCCGCCGACGAAGGCCGTAAGCGACAACAGCACCGTCCAGCGCGCGGCGAGCAGAAGGTTGCGCAATATGTCCCAGAGGGTGAATTCGATCATGACACGCCGGCTCCGAGCGCGCGGCGTCCGCCGCTGACCAGCAGCCGGCGCAGCCCCATCGACAGGCCGAGATAGACCATGGTCACCACCAGATAGGTTTCGAAGGCGCGGAAGGTGCGCGCCTGCAGCATGTCGGCCTCGTAGGTCAGTTCACGCACCGCGATCTGCGACACCACGGCCGATTCCAGCATCATGATGACGATCTGGCTGGTCAGCGCCGGATAGATCACTTTCAGCGCCTGCGGCAGCACGATCTTTATGAACACCTGTCTGGGCCTGAGCCCGAGCGCAAGTGCTGCCTCCGTCTGCCCGCGCGGCACCGCGTCCAGACCCGCGCCGACGATCTCGATCGTGTAGGCCGCCATGTTGAGCGTCATCGCCAGCATGGCGGCCAGGATCGGATCGAGCCGGATGCCGAGGCTGGGCAGGCCGAAGAAGATGAAGAACAGCTGCACCAGGAACGGCGTGTTGCGCATCACTTCGACATACCAGCCGATCGCCAGCTTGAGCGGCCTCGGGCCGTTCCGGCGGCCGGCGGCGCCCAGGATGCTGAGGAAAGTGCCGGCCAGCGTGGTGACGACGATCAGAAGCAGCGTCATCGCCGCGCCGCGCGCGATCGCGCCCGCTGCACCCGCAAGCCAGCCGAAGTCGAGGCTGTAGCCCATCGCGATTGGCCCTGTTGGAAAGCGTGTAGCGCAAGAAGCAAGTACGGGAGCGGTTCAGCGCTTCATGCGCGCTGAACCGCTCCGGGGATCAATCCTTGAGGTTGTCGGGATTGAGCGGCGTCTTCAGCCAGGCCTTCGAGCTCTCGTCCAGCTTGCTGTCCGCCAGCATCTTGGCGACCGCATCGTTCACCGCCTTCTTCAGCCTGTCCTCGTTCTTGTTGAGGCCGATATGCGAGGGCGAGGTCAGCAGCTGGAACTTCTGCTCGGGCTTCAATGCAACCTGCTTGGCCAGCACCTGCGCGCCGACATCGTTGCCGACCACCATCAGCTGCGTCTGTCCGGAGATGAAGGCCTGGATGACGGAATTGTAGTTGTCGAAGCGGCGGATGTCGGCCGAGGCGGGCGCCGCCTGGGTGAGCGAGGTATCCTCCAGCGTGCCGCGATTGACGGCGATCGACTTGTCGGCAAGGTCGTCCTTGCCTTTGACGGCAAGCTCGGCCGGGCCGATGACGGCGATGTAATAGGGTGCGTAGGCGGCGGCGAAATCGATCACCTGCTCGCGCTCCTTCGAATAGCCGACGCTCATCAAGATATCGACGCGCTTGTCGGTGAGATACGGGATGCGATTCTGGCCGGTGACGCTGACGAGGTTCAGCTTCACCTTCAAGGAATCGGCGATCGCCTGCGCGACGTCGATGTCATAGCCCTTGATGCTCATGTCGGCGCTGGCCGAGGAAAAAGGCGGGAAGTCGGAGAAGATGCCGACATTGATGGCCCCAGCCTTGGTGATGTCGTCGATGGCGTCGGCCTTGGCCTGCGAGGCAAGACCGGCGGCGCCGAGCATGATGAGTGCCGCAAGTGCGGATTTCAGTGTGTTGCGAAGAGTCATTTTAGTTCCCCTGCTGGAAGCTTGTTGTTGAAACCGGCCGCCGGCTCCAGCGCGACGGCCGTACTGGTCAGCAATTCCAGGAAAAGCGGGAAGCGGTCTACGCTTGGCGACTTCGCATAGCTTCCGTCCGGAATTGCGTAAAAACGAAGCGGTTCGCCGTTTCCATGAAGCGGTGAAACGCTCTCGTGTCAGCCCTTCTTGATTGCCGGGCTGAACACCATCAGGCTCAGGATCTCGAACAGGACTTGCGCGCCGACATGGGCGGTGTTGGTGGTCGCGTCATATTGCGGCGCCACCTCGACGACGTCGCCGCCGACGATGTTGAGGCCCTTCAGGCCGCGCAGCAGCTCGAGCACCTCGCGCGTCGTCAGCCCGCCGACCTCAGGCGTGCCGGTGCCCGGCGCGAAGGCCGGATCGATGCTGTCGACGTCGAAGGAGATGTAGGTCGGGCCGTCGCCGACGATCTTCCGCGCCTTCTCGATGATGGCGGGGATGCCGAGGCCGGTCACCTCCTCGGCATGGACCACCGTCATGCCGGATTCGTAGGTGAACTCCCACAGATACTCGGCCGAGCCGCGAATGCCGATCTGGATCGTGCGGGTGGGATCGAGCACGCCGTCCAGGACCGCGTTGCGGAACGGTCCGCCGTGGTGGAACTTGGTCATGTCGAACAGCCCACTGGTGTCGCAATGGGCGTCGATGTGGATCATGCCGACGGGAGCCTGCTTACCGACCGCTTTCAGGATCGGATGGCTGATCGAGTGGTCGCCGCCGACCGAAAGCGGCAGCACGCCGGCGTCGACGATCTGGTTGGTGCGCTTTTCGATGTCCTCATGGCTGATCTCCAGCCGGTAACGGCTGCGGAACGGCGTGTCGCCGATGTCGGCGACGCGCAGCTCATGCGTCGGCGCGCATTCCAGCACGTGATTGTAGGGGCCGATGCGCTCGATGGCGCGCAGCGCCCGCGGCCCGAAGCGTGAGCCCGGCCGGTTGGTGACGCCAAGGTCCATCGGCACGCCAATCATCGCCACTTGCAAGTCGCCGAAATCCGGATTGTCGGCCGCCACCTGCCGGTACGGCGCGGCAAGGAAGGTCGGGATGCCGGAATAGGGCGCTAGCCGGGTGCCGCTTTTGCTGAAGATCTTGTCGGCGACCTTGCGGAATTTCGGGTCGAACATCTCGCCGCCATGGCTCTCGCCATATTTGCGGCGCAACGCTTCGAGCTTGCCGCGATCGTAACCCATGTCCGGTACTCCTCCGTGACTGCTTGCAGCGCGGCGGCTGCACCGACGGCTGCCAAGCCAGCAGTCATCCGGCTGATCGTTGCCCGCCGGCGCCTGCGAAATCTACGTCTGTTGAGCTGTTCCGGGCAAAAGTGTCGGGCAACTGTATTGAAAAATCAATTGATATTGTTAGGGTCTTTGCTGTGAGAAAATCTCACAAAGTCGGGAGCTGTCCTTGGCCAAGCGCTTGCCGCCGTTGAACCCGTTGCGCGCTTTCGAGGCGACGGCGCGACATGCCTCGCTGACCAAGGCGGCGGGCGAGCTCAACGTCACGCATGGCGCGGTCAGCCATCAGATCAAGGCGCTCGAGCAATCGCTCGGCGTAAAGCTTTTCCAGCGCGCGGGTCAGCGCGTGAAGCTGACGCCGCACGGCGCTGAGTTCCTGCCGGCGGTTTCGGCGGCCTTCGACGGCATCGCCGCCGCCACGCAGCGCATGACACGCCCCGCAAGCACCGGTGTGCTGTCGGTGTCCTGCGTGCCGGCGCTGCTCTTGTTGTGGATGACGCCGCGGCTCGGCTCCTTCACCGCGCAATATCCCGACATCCAGCTGACGCTGATCCCCTCCAACGACGCCAGGGACATCCGCGCGCCGCACATCGACGTCTGCGTGCACTATGGCGATGGCAGCTGGAGCGACTGCTGGATACGCAAATGGTCGGGTCTCGAGCTGTTTCCGGTGGTCAGCCCGACGCTGATCAACAACCGCCCGATCCGCAGCGTGCGCGACCTTGCCGACCACGTTTTCCTGCATGGCGACGACGGCCGCGAGTGGCACACCTGGCTGGCCGCCGCCGACGCGCTCGATCTGGAGCGCGGCCGCCGCCATCACCTCGGCGACGCGCGCATAGCGGTGGAGGCCGCCGTCCACGGCCACGGCGTGGCGCTCGGCGATTCCGTGACCGCGCGCGCCCTGCTCGCCAGGGGCATGCTCGTCGCGCCCTTCGCTTTGTCGGTGCCGGCGGTCGATGACTTCTATGTCGTCTGCCGCAACGAGATGCGCTCGGCGCCGATCGTCCAGCTATTCATCGACTGGTTGTTTGCCGAAAAGGAGCAGGACGAGGGCCGCGCCGATGCGCCGGTCGCCGGCCGTGTGCCGAGCCGCAGGAAGCGCCCGGCGCTCAAGGTGATCGGGGCTAGAGCGATTCCAGGAAAAGTGTGAGCGGTTTTCCGTCCGGAAATTCCCGTCAAAAAGCCAAGAGCATTTCGCGGTTGCCGTGCAACGGTGGAATGCTCTGGCGCAGCGTCATGATCGCTGGACTTGCATAGCTGGTTTTTGTCGGGCCAGCTTGCAAAGCAGGAAGCGCTTTCAAAAATACAATGCTAAGACCGCAGCTGGTTAACAATTCTGGGAGCTGCGCGGCGGTTTTCCGTCCGGAGTGCTTCATAACAGGGACTTGAGGCGCCGCGCTTGGAATCACGCAAGCGAGACGCGCTTTTTGGGTGAGCAGATATGGCACGAACCGATATAGCGCGGCGCGTCTACAACCACACCTGGAAGCTGGACCCCATCGTCCGCAGCCTGCTGGACACCGATTTCTACAAGCTGCTGATGCTGCAGATGATCTGGGGCATGTACCCCAAGGTCGACGCCACCTTCACGCTGATCAACCGCACGACCTCGGTGCGGCTCGCCGACGAGATCGACGAAGGCGAACTGCGCGAGCAGCTCGACCACGCTCGCACCTTGCGCTTCACCAAGAAGGAGATGATCTGGCTCGGCGGCAACACCTTCTATGGCCGTAAGCAGATCTTCGAGCCGGAATTCCTCGCCTGGCTGGAGGATTTCCGCCTTCCCGACTATGAACTCACCAAACACGACGGTCAGTACGAACTGTCCTTTCCCGGTCCCTGGATGTACACCACGCTGTGGGAGATACCGGCGCTCGCCATCATCAACGAGCTGCGCTCGCGCGCCGCCATGCGCTCCTTCGGTCAGTTTGCGCTCGACGTGCTCTACGCCCGCGCCAAGGCCAAGATGTGGGCCAAGACCGAGCGGCTGAAGGCACTGCCCGGCATCCGCATTTCCGATTTCGGCACCCGCCGGCGCCACTCCTTCCTGTGGCAGCGCTGGTGCGTCGAGGCGCTGAAGGAAGGCATCGGCGAGGCTTTCACCGGCACGTCGAACGTGCTTCTGGCCATGGACAACGACCTCGAGGCGCTCGGCACCAATGCGCACGAGCTGCCTATGGTGTTTGCGGCACTTGCCAATTCCGTTGAGGAGCTGAGGCAGGCGCCCTACAAGGTGCTGCAGGACTGGCAGCGCTATTATGGCGGCAATCTGCTGATCGTGCTGCCCGATACGTTCGGCACGTCCGCTTTCCTGCGCGACGCGCCGGACTGGATCGCCGACTGGACCGGCTTCCGCCCCGACAGCGCGCCGCCGATCGAAGGCGGCGAGAAGATCCTCTCCTGGTGGCGCGAGAAGGGCAAGGATCCGAAACAGAAGCTGCTCATCTTCTCCGACGGGCTCGAGGTCGAGACCATCGAGGAGACCTACAAGCATTTCCGCGGCAAGGTGCGCATGTCCTTCGGCTGGGGCACCAACCTCACCAATGATTTCGAAGGCTGCGCGCCGACCGAGACCAACAGTCTCGACGCCATCTCGCTGGTCTGCAAGGTCAGCGAAGCCAATGGCCGGCCGGCGGTCAAGCTCTCCGACAACCCCGCCAAGTCGACCGGCGATGAGAAGGAGATCAAGCGCTATTTGCGGATCTTCGGCGAGAAGGGGCGGGTGGAGCAGCTGGTCAAGGTGTGAGGGGTCGCCATCAGTGACCAGTGCTGATCCGGCTTTGTCACTCGAGACAGCGAGCCTCGATCGGCCGAGTTCCTTCGCCGTAGGGTGTAAGCCTTCGGAGTTGGCTTGCTTAGCCACCGCCCTTGCCC
>NZ_RZSF01000630.1:0-1460 GCF_004023325.1 Mesorhizobium sp. M1A.F.Ca.ET.072.01.1.1
GCCATCGGCGTCGACCGGCTCCGGTCTGCCGGCTTCGCGATGCCCGAAACCCTTGAGGAAGATCACCTTGTCGTCATGCACGACGCCGATGGCAAGGCCGGGGACGGCACCATCGGCGACGGCGGCTTGCGCCAGCGCTTCGAGCTTCGGCAAGGCGGCGGCGATGCGCGCGGGCGTGACGGGATCGGCCGATGCCGCATGCGGCCAAAGCGCCAGTCCGGCGATGAAGGCCAAAACCGTCAAATGACAGAGATCCCGACCAAGCCGCATCGCGCGCTCCCTTCCCTGCATTCACCCTAAGATTGTACAGGCCGGCACCGGCCTGGCCAAGCCCTGCGCCGCCCTGATCATCCTCCCAATCGACTGGTGTGGCGCCGGGTGCGTCCCTCACCTCTGGGCCTGCGCCCGCCTTAGAGCGGGATGAAGTCATCTCCGGTCGTATCCTGCATTGGCGAAGTAGTTTGAGCACTCGGCGGGTGTCGTCCGGTTGAGGATTTCGCCGATCGCCTGGCAGACGGTCTCGGCCGTCCGTTTGGCCGCCTTTCGAAGCCAGTGTTTGAGCTTGGCGAAGAACTGTTCGATGGGATTGAGGTCGGGTGAGTATTTGGGCAGGAGAATCAACTTGGCCCCTGCCTTGCGAATGGTGCGACGCACGGCCTTGCCCTTATGCGAGCCGAGATTGTCCATGACGACGATGTCGCCGGGCTTCAGGGTCGGAACCAGCACGGTCTCGATATAGAGGCGGAAGCGCTCGCCATTGATCGGCCCATCGATGAGCCATGGCGCGGTGATGCCGTCATGGCGCAAGGCGGCCAGGAACGTCATGGTTTTCCAGTGGCCGTGCGGCACCTTTGCCTTGATGCGCTGCCCAACTGGCGCCCAGCCTCTGAGTGGCGCCATGTTGGTCTTGGTCCAGGTTTCGTCGATGAACACCAGGCGGGCAGGATCGATGCGGTTCTGATAGGCCAGCCATTGCGCCCGTCGGCGCGCTACGTCGGGGCGATCCTGCTCGGCCGCGACCAACGTCTTTTTTTGTACGACAGACCCTCGGCGTGGACGAACTCCCAGACCGAGCGATAGTCGACCTCAAGCCCTCGTTCGGCGAGCTCGGCGACAAGCCCGCGCAGCGTGAAGGCCTGCTTGCGGCAGCGCTCAATGAGCCAGTCGCGCCAGGCCCCCGATAGCTTCTTCGGCTTGGAACCACCGACTTTGCGCGGTGCTACGCTGCCGGTTTCCTCATCGAGCTTCACCCACTCGATCGCAGCGCTGTAGCTGACCCCGAAACGCTTCGCAGCTGCGCGCCGCGACATTCCCTCTGTCTTCACCGCCGCCACGACGCGCTCTCGCAGATCCATCGATAGTGCCATCCATGCTGGCCTCCTTCCCAGCATGAATGGTGAATCATAAACCCGCTGATTTGGGAATCCTCAACGACTCCCAACAATTTCATCCCGCTCTAG
>NZ_RZSF01000631.1:0-1456 GCF_004023325.1 Mesorhizobium sp. M1A.F.Ca.ET.072.01.1.1
GCAGACGTCGGTCGTGCCCATGCCTCGCCACCAGCATCAGCCCGGCCGGCAGCTTCGTGCCCGGCATCGGCAGCGAGATTGCACAGAGATCGAACTGGTTGGCGACCTGCGTGTTGCGCAGGAGCAAGCCTTCCGTCCTGTCGCGTAGCGCTTCGTCGCCAGCCATCGCCGCGATCGACGGCGCGACCATCGGCACGGTCGGCAGAGCAAGCGCGTCGACCGCTTGCAGCCGTTCCGCCATGACCGCGACCAGTTCCGCCCGGCGGCGGATTGTCCTGATATAGGCGGAAGCGGGAACCGTCAGCGCGCGCGACAAAGGCCCGCTGACATGTGGGTCGACGGGCACCGAGGCCCCGGTCACCAGCCAGTCGGCATGCACTTCCGCACCCTCCATCGACGCGATCGAGGCGTGCATGGTCGCCGCGCGCATCCCCCCAATGAGGTCATCGATCGATAGATCGGCGACGCGTGCGCCTGCCCGCTCCATCTGCCTGGTGCAGGCCTCAAAGGCCGCGGCGACCTCCGCTAGCGTGTCGTCGAACAGCCGGCCGCGCGGAACGCCGATGCGCAGACCGGCGAGCGGGATCGGCTGGAGGGGAACTGGCTCCTCCCCCGCCATGATCGCGTCGGCAACCGCGCAATCAGCGACGCTGCGGGCGAGCGGACCGATCGAATCCAGTGTGGCCGACAAGGGAAAGGCGCCGTCCAAAGGCACGCGCCGGGCCGTCGGCTTGAAGCCGACCACGCCGTTGAGCGAGGCCGGGATGCGTACCGAGCCGCCCGTGTCCGAACCGATCGAGATCTGGCTGCTGCCTTCTCCCACCGCAACGCCGGCGCCGGAGGAAGAACCGCCCGGGATCAGGCTGGCATCCGCCGCATTGCCCGGCGTGCCGTAGTGCAGGTTGTCGCCGATCGCGGTGAAGGCGAATTCGGTCATGTTGGTCTTGCCGAGGATGACCGCGCCCGCCTGGCGCAGCCGGCGCACGATCGCCGCGTCCTGCGCGGCGGGCTGAGCACCGACGAACATCGCCGAGCCTGCCCGGGTCGGCTCGCCGGCGACATCGAACAGATCCTTGATCGACACGACCACGCCATCGAGCGGCCCGAGGCAGACGCCGGCTCTTTGCCGCGCGTCGGCTGCATCCGCTGCGGCGAGCGCCGCCTGCGCATAGAGCTTGAGGTAGACCTTTTCGTCAGCCGCGCGATTGGCAAGACGTGACAGGATGATTTCGAGACGGTCGCGCACGGATTGCATGTCGATGTCGGACTCCGCAAGGATGCAACGTCTTTAAGGCAGCCGATTTGGCTAGCGGATGGATAACCCGGCAAGGGTGCCTTTGCACCTGCCAGCGATGGAAAGAGACTGATGCTGTACAAAGGCAGTTGCCACTGCGGCAAGGTGGCTTTCGAGGTCGCAGGCGAGCTCGGCGGCGCGGTGCGCTGCAACTGCTCGATC
>NZ_RZSF01000632.1:0-1449 GCF_004023325.1 Mesorhizobium sp. M1A.F.Ca.ET.072.01.1.1
GAATGATGGCGAAGGGCAGCGCCAGGATGGTGTGGGCGATGACGAAACCGATCGTCGTGCCGGCGAGCCCGATGCGCAGGAAAAAGGCGTAGATGGCGATGGCGAAAACCACGACCGGCAGCACCATCGGCGTCAGCAGCAGGCCGCGCAGGAGCTGCCGGCCGCGAAATTCGCCCCTGACCAGGCTGAAGGAGGCGAGCAGGCCGATCAGAACCGCGAGGATGGCGGCCATCGCGGCGATCTTGGCGCTGGTCAAAGCGGCGTCGACCCAGGCCGGGTCGGCGAGCAGTTCCTGATACCATTTCAGCGTCCAGCCAGGTGGCGGAAAGGCCAGCCAGCGCGACGAGCCGAACGACAACAGGACAATGAAGACCACCGGTAACAGAAGGAAAGCTGCGATGAGCGCAGTGAAGCCGGCGAGCGCCGCACGCAGCCATCCGAGCCGGTCGTAGTCGAGCAGCATCTTAGAGCCCTCCGGCGAGGCGCCTGGCGCCGACCATGCGCAATTGGATCGCGTAGAGCACCATGGTGACGGCGAGCAGCACGAAGGCCGCAGCACTTCCGAGCCCCCAGTTGAGCAGCGACTGCACCGTCTGGGCGATCATTTCGGCGAGCATCATGTTCGATGTGCCGCCGAGCAGCGCGGGCGTCACGAAATAGCCGAGCGACATGACGAAGACCATCAGCCCGCCGGCGGCGATGCCGGGCAGCGACAGCGGTAGCAGGATGCGGCGGAATGCCTGCGACGGGCTCGCGCCGCAAAGGGCGGCGGCGCGCAGCGTCATCGGATCGATGGCGCTCAGCGTGCCGACCAGCGGCAGGATCATGAACGGCAGCATGATGTAGACCATGCCGATGGTGACACCGGTCAAATTGTTGATGAGCGGCAGCGGCTCCTGGATGACGCCGAGCCCCATCAGCGCCCGGTTGATCACACCGGTGCGCTGCAAAAGCACCATCCAGGCATAGGTGCGGGTGAGGAGATTGGTCCACATCGACAGGATGATGATGCCGAAGACGACCGAACCGAGCGCCGGCGGCATGATCGCCAGCATCCAGGCGACCGGAAACGCGACGACGATGGTTACGACGGTGACGACGGCCGCGACCAGGAAGGTGTTGAGAAACACCCGCACATAAGTGCCGCTGCCGAACAGCGCGGCATAGTTCTGCAGGCCGGGCTCGGGATCGGTGACGCTGCGCAGCAAGAGCGCGACCACCGGCACGACAAAGAACAGGCCGACCAGCACCAGGGCCGGCAGGGCGCCGCCGCTGCCGGCCGGCAGGCCGGCAATCGAGCCGCGGCTGAGGGAGTGTGCTTGCATCGAGCGGTTCCCGTCGTCCCGAAGGGGGCGCGGCTTGCCGCGCCCCGGCTTGCTATGGCGCTACTTGGTCTGCCAGGCGTACCAGCGCGTGGCGATCTCGTCGCGGTGCTCGGCCCAGTAGTTC
>NZ_RZSF01000633.1:0-1436 GCF_004023325.1 Mesorhizobium sp. M1A.F.Ca.ET.072.01.1.1
GGTGCATGCCGAGGACGATATCGGCACGCGCGCGGACGGCTATGTGCTTCGCGCCGACCTCGCGGTGACGCCGCATGTCAATCTCTTCGGCGGCTATGCCGACGCCCCCGAAATCTCCGACGGCACGCTGGTGCCGACACGCACCGTCTTTGGCGGCATCTCCTTCGACGTCAGCGATCCGCTGACGCTGCGCGCCAGCATCGCGCATGAACAACGCCCGACATTCGACCGAAGCATATTCGGGCTCGGGCTGACCGCGCGGTTCTGACCATGTGGTACGTCTGGAATCTCTCCATACTGCTCAGCGCGCTCTCCCTGGTGATCATGCTGTTTTTGATCGCGCGCCGTTTGCTGCGGGAGCGCCGGGACGCCGCCAGAGCCGGACAGCGGCGCCAGCTTCTGACGGCGCTGATCGCCTTCACCGAAGACCGCGACCGCCAGACGTTGAAAACGGCCATCCTTTCGGTGCCGCCGGGCGTGGCGATCGAGGCCGGCTTCGAGTTCGTTTCGCTGCTGCGCGGCGAGGAGCGTGACGACGTCCTTGTCGCCTTCAACGAATGTGGCCTGCCGGCCCTCGTCGGCAGGCAGCTGGAACGGGGCAATGTGGCCGAACGCATCCACGCGGCCGAGATGCTGGCGGCGCTGGGGTCGCAGAATGCGACGGCAAGCCTGCTTTCGGCGCTGGACCAGGACCGCTCGCGCGAAGTCAGGATCGCCGCCGCCATCGCGCTTTGCGATCTCGGCAGCCTGCCCCTGCTCGGCGTCGCGCTGGACAAGATAGGCGTGACGGGACAGCGCTCGCGGCGCCTGATCGACCTGTTCAGGCGCTTTCCGCGTACGCGCTTCAACGAGCTTGCGATCCATGCATCGCGCGTCGACGCCGTGCCCTTCATCAGGGCGGCCGCGATCGACGCGCTCGCCCGCGCCGGCGGCTTCGGCTTTGCCGCCTTCTTCGCCGGCTTGACCGGCGATGCCTCGCCTGAGGTTGTCGCCGCGGCGCTGCGCGCGCTTGGCCTCACCGGACACGCCGATGCGCCGGCGATCCTGACGAGCGCGATGGCAAACGACGACTGGGACGTGCGCGCCGCCGCCGCCGAGTCCGCGGGACGCCTCGGCCTTCCCGAACTTGCCGCGCCGCTGTCCAGGCTGCTGGACGACGAGGTCTGGAACGTGCGCTATGCCGCCGCCAACGCGCTGCGCTCCTTTGGCCAGCCGGGCGAGCGGCTGCTGCGCCAAATCGCCGACAGCGAGGTCTCGCGCAGCCAGCGCACCGCCTCGCTCATTCTTGCCGAGGGGCCGGCCGCATGATTGCCGAGTGGAGCGACGAGATCGTCCTTGCCGCCACCATCCTGTCCTGGTTCATCATCGCGGCGGGGCTGGCGCAGACGACAATCTATCTGCTGCAGCTCGTCCCCGCCGGCTATTCGCTGTCCAAG
>NZ_RZSF01000634.1:0-1421 GCF_004023325.1 Mesorhizobium sp. M1A.F.Ca.ET.072.01.1.1
GGGCAGGATAGCCCAATCCTAGTGCGTCCACATCCCAGCGTGATCGGCCACTACATGACTGTATTCGGCCACCGACGCGCGCGGGCGGCTAAGGTGCTCGGGAGACCGGTGAAGGCGGTCGTTAAGGAACTGGACGATAGGGACCATGTAATAGCCCAAGGGCAGGAAAACAGCGCCCGAGCGGATCTCTCATTCATTGAGAAGGCCGTCTTTGCTGGCAACCTCGAGCGCAAAGGCTACGACCGCGAAATCATCATGGCAGCGTTATCGGTCGATAAAACCGTTGTCTCGAAGATGATTTCTGTCACTAAGGACATTCCGCCTGAAATCATCACCGCCATCGGCGCCGCCAAAAACAGCGGCCGCGACCGTTGGTACGATCTTGCCAAAAAACTCAGGGAGGGGGCAGTTGCCGTCAAGGGGCTGATGGCCTCCGACGATTTCAAAGCAGCCACAAGCGATGAGCGATTGGAAATGCTGGCCCAACATTTGGCGGGAAAATCCCCAGGCAAGGTTCCTGCACCCACTCGGAGAGAGCCGATCAAATCTTGGGCGCCGACGGATAGATCAGTTAGCGTTACCCTGAAGAAGTCCGCGAAAAAGGCCATCGTCACCCTCGAGGCCGCTGACGGGTCGCGTTTCGCTGAGTTCATCACCGGACAACTGGATGAGCTCTATGTGGCGTTCCGGATGTCCACCAAGGAAGCAACGGGAGACTGAAACCGCAAAAGAAAAAGGCCCCCGAACGTCACCGTCGCGGAAGCCCTTCTCATCCTTAAGCAAGCTGAGAATCGCATTTCCCCGAATCACTGTCAAGAGTCATTGGCGTCGTTTTGGCGAGCAGGTTTCTTTTGCCTAATTGAAGGCGAAGGAAGAAATGGAGACAGGTATTGCAACGACGCCCTTTGGGCGGCGGCCGATGTCGCTTGCCCTGCTGGCAGCGCAGAACGAGTCACGTGAAATCCCCAAGGGCAGGGTCGTCGACAAGTGGCAGATCTACCGCAACCTCTGCGAGGGCAAGAGCATCGTCGGCATCGGCGATCGTGCCCTGGCGGTCCTGAATGCGTTGCTGTCTTTCTATCCTGACAGTGAGCTGAGTGACGAAAGCCACCTCATCGTCTTTCCCTCGAACGCTCACCTGTCGCTCAGGGCGCACGGGATGCCCGATGCCACGCTCAGGCGGCACCTGGCAGCTCTTGTGGACTGTGGGCTGATCATCCGTCGGGATAGCCCGAACGGCAAGCGTTACGCCCGCAAGGGCAGAGGAGGGGAGATAGAGGAAGCGTTTGGCTTCTCCCTGGCGCCGCTGCTGGCCCGGGCCTACGAATTCGAAGCGGCCGCCGAACGCATTCGCGCCGACAACAGGGGGCTCAGGCTTATGCGCGAGCGGATCACCTTGCACCGCCGTGACGTCCACAAGC
>NZ_RZSF01000635.1:0-1403 GCF_004023325.1 Mesorhizobium sp. M1A.F.Ca.ET.072.01.1.1
TGGCGGTACTGGAGCGACCGGCGCCACAGGTGCGACCGGAGCCACCGGCGATACCGGAGCAACGGGCTCGACAGGTGCGACCGGAGCCACCGGTGCAACTGGAGCAACCGGCTCGACCGGAGCAACCGGCGCCACGGGTGCGACTGGAGCTACCGGAGCAACTGGCGCGACTGGAGCGACCGGCGCTACGGGTGCGACTGGAGCTACCGGAGCTACCGGCTCGACGGGTGCAACCGGCGCCACCGGTGCGACTGGAGCAACGGGCTCGACAGGTGCGACCGGAGCCACTGGTGCGACTGGAGCAACGGGCTCGACTGGAGCAACGGGTGCCACCGGCTCGACCGGCGCTACCGGCTCGACAGGTGCGACTGGCTCGACCGGAGCAACGGGTGCGACCGGCTCGACCGGAGCGACCGGGGCTACGGGTGCAACCGGCTCGACTGGGTCGACAGGAGCGACCGGGGCTACGGGTGCCACAGGCGCTACCGGCTCCACAGGTGCGACCGGCGCGACCGGAGCAACGGGTGCGACCGGCGCGACCGGCGCAACGGGTGCGACTGGAGCTACCGGAGCAACGGGTGCCACAGGTGCGACCGGCGCGACTGGAGCAACGGGTGCCACCGGCGCAACAGGTGCGACCGGAGCCACCGGCGCGACTGGAGCAACAGGTGCGACCGGCGCCACGGGTGCGACCGGCGCGACTGGAGCAACGGGTGCCACAGGTGCCACCGGCTCGACCGGAGCGACAGGTGCGACTGGAGCAACGGGCGCTACCGGCTCGACGGGTGCGACTGGAGCAACGGGTGCGACCGGCGCCACCGGCGCGACCGGAGCAACAGGTGCGACCGGAGCAACGGGTGCGACCGGAGCCACCGGCGCGACTGGAGCAACGGGTGCCACAGGTGCCACCGGCTCGACCGGAGCGACAGGTGCGACTGGAGCAACGGGCGCTACCGGCTCGACGGGTGCGACTGGAGCAACGGGTGCGACCGGAGCAACGGGTGCGACTGGAGCAACGGGTGCGACTGGAGCTACAGGTGCGACCGGCGCAACGGGTGCCACCGGTGCGACCGGAGCAACAGGTGCGACTGGAGCTACAGGTGCGACCGGCGCCACGGGTGCCACAGGCTCGACTGGGGCGACCGGCGCTACCGGTGCAACCGGCGCGACCGGAGCAACGGGTGCGACTGGCTCGACCGGCGCTACAGGTGCGACCGGAGCGACAGGTGCAACCGGCGCCACGGGTGCGACTGGAGCTACCGGCGCAACGGGTGCCACAGGCTCGACCGGCGCAACCGGCGCCACGGGTGCGACTGGAGCTACCGGAGCTACCGGCTCGACGGGTGCACCCGTAGCGCCGGTCGCTCCGGTCGAGCCGGTTGCTCCGGTCGAGCCCGTTGCTC
>NZ_RZSF01000636.1:0-1401 GCF_004023325.1 Mesorhizobium sp. M1A.F.Ca.ET.072.01.1.1
CGATCACGCTGAGCCGCGAGCAGGCCCTGGAGCGCGCCAGGAGCGCAGCCCAGCGCGCCGCGGCGGAAGAAGGCGCCATCACCGCCAACGCGCAAGCAGTCGCCGCGCTTTTGCGGCAGGCCGGCATCGAGGTGACCATGCCGCATCTCGAGCAGCGCCTGCGCGGGCGCGATTCGATGGCCGACGGGCTCACCGGCCAAAGCGTGAGCGCCGCGCCCGAGGCCCAGCTGCTCACCAATGCGGTGCGCCATGTCTTCGAGATCCCGGACGCGGCCTTGACGCGCGCCTTCAAGGCGGCCGTGCTGGCCTTCGAGGAGCGGGGCTGCAGCGAGGTCGAAACCACCAACTGGTTCAGGATGCGCAGGCCGAGCTTCCTCGCCATCCGTACCGTGTTCAGCACCCCGCAGGGCTATCGCTTCGAGGTCGAGTTCCATACGCCGGCCAGCTACCAGGCCAAGCTCGCCAACCACGACCTCTACAAGCAGATCGGCAGGCTGCGGCGGCATCCCGAGCCGGACGCTGTGCAAAAGGCCACCGAACTCGTGCAGAGCGTGAAGGACAGATGCCTTGAGGTCGCCATTCCCCCTGACGTCGCGAGCATACCCCACTGGGGTTTGCCGCAAGATCGCAGGTCGCGGGCGGCTGGGGCCTTCAGCCTGCCCGCCGCCGAACGGGCAAGCCAGCCCGCGGCCGCCCGCTCGGCGCGGGCCGTCGAGATCATGGCAGCCCTCGGGACGCGGCCGATTGTGCTGGTCGGCATGCCGGGCAGCGGCAAGTCGACGATCGGCCCTGAGCTTGCCAGGAAGCTGGGGTTGGAGTTTGTCGACACCGACAAGCACATCGAAGCCCGGCACGGAAAGCTGGCGGATCTGTTCCAGCGTCATGGCGAGGCGCACTTCAGGGCGCTGGAGGCCGAACAGATCGCCGGGCTATTGGAGAATGGACCTTGCGTCATCGCAACCGGTGGCGGCGCCTTTGCCCAGCAGCACAATCGAAGCCTGATCGTCGAGAAGGCGGTATCGGTCTGGCTCGACACCAACCCGCAAGTGATCCGCATGCGCCTCAGGAACGACACCAGCCGCCCCCTGCTGCAGGGCCCGGACGGGAATGACAAGCTCAGCCGCATGTTCGAGGAGCGCACGCCGCTCTACCAACAAGCCGATATCAGGGTGGTTCCGCCGCATAGACAGGACAAGAAGAACGCCGAGCCTTGCGTGAAGGCGCTCCACGCCTACCTGTGCGGCGGCGAGGACGAAGCCGCCCCCACGCCTGCTAACAAAGCGCCTGCCGCTAACGAGATGCCCGCCGCGACGCAAACGCCGCTTGCCATGCCAACGCCCGCCGCTGCCGAGAGGCCGCCCACTGCCGGGACATCAGGCACCTCCGGCGCTCCCAGCGCCG
>NZ_RZSF01000637.1:0-1397 GCF_004023325.1 Mesorhizobium sp. M1A.F.Ca.ET.072.01.1.1
CACCGCGCCGCAGAGTTGCCGGTCTGGCTGCACAGATACAATTGGCACCGTCCCCACGGGAGCCTAAAGTCCAAAACACCTATCAGTCGCCTCGCTCTAACCGAGGACAACCTGTTGAGGCTCCACAGCTAGCTAAGCCTTAGAAAATGTTAATGTCAGTCGCTGCAAAGACGACGCATAATGTGCATCTGCCCCGGCTCGGAACGGGGTAAGAGGCCCGGCCTGGTCTCCACGTCCCCCGCCCACCCAGCGACAGGCCGGGTCCTCCTGTCCTGAGCTAGGCCGCTCCGTCTTTCCGACTTCTCTGTCTGAATAGGGAACATCGCGACGGGTAAGCGGTTATGATTCGACGGCGCGGGTTGGTGTCCCAGTTATTTCCGAGCCGTCCGATAGGCAAGCAACGGAGCCCACTCGACCCTCCCTCACGAGTGGGCTCCAGCCGTTCTGGCGATCTGGATCTTCTCTGCCTACATCGCCGCCATGAGTGTCGGCTGGACCCTCCAAGAACTGATCGACGCGGGCATGTCCGTCACGGGCGGCTGCCTCGACTGCCATCGACATCAGAAGCTCGATCTGTCGGCGCTCCGCGATCGCTTCGGCCCAGATGCTCCGGCTATGGAGTGGGACTTGAGCCGAAGATGAAAAGCGCGGTCTGCGGCGGCAAGCGTATTACCTTGACCTATTCGCCAGACACCGGCCCGAAAGACCTCAATAAGGGGCGGAACTAACTCCCCGGAACCTAGTGCCCCTTATCGCAGTTCCGTAGCTAGGCGGCGCTGTAAAGCGACGCGTCGGGCTGGCGTTTCGGCCCCCATTCGGGAGAATTGGAGTGGGCTGACGCCCCCAGCGGAGGCCCCGGCAAAGAGCCCGTCCCCTCACACCGGGCGGGCTCTTTCAATGTACTGACGGCGCTTATTTGAAGAGCTTTTCAAATGAACAACTATACCGTTGAAACGATGTCGGGGATGGACGTGGTCTCTGTTGCCTACGCGAAAACGACCTCACCGAAAGCAGCCGCTGAATGGGTGACCGGCCGCCAGGTACAGGACCGGCGAGACGAGACCCAATGGGTTCGCGTCACCGACGAGGCCAACGGAGCGGTCTACAAATTTGCCTTCAAATAGGAAAAGGACCGCCGCCGACACCGAGCCTGACGAGGTAACTGTGAGCAGGTTGGGCGCTCTGTGGTCCCGCCCTGCTTGAGCCATAATTTTCGGCTCCACGGAGCGCCGGAACGCCGTTCACATTATAAGTCTATGGAAACCCCACCTCCAGACGCTCCCCGTCGAGAACATCGCCCGCGCGTGCTGAAGGGCGGAACGATCATCACGGGTTTCCAAAACTCGGAAATCAGCTGCTCTCTGCGCAATCAGCACTCCCAAGGAGCCGAACTGAGG
>NZ_RZSF01000638.1:0-1396 GCF_004023325.1 Mesorhizobium sp. M1A.F.Ca.ET.072.01.1.1
CGTCTGCGTGGCGGAATTCCGCAGGATTCCGTTCGACAGGGCGCCGATCGAATCCGGAAAGCCGCCCGGTGTGCGTGGCGGCAGGTCGGAAATCCAGGAGAGCAGCGTCTCGACATCGGTAGCCTTGCCCGGCGAGGCCGCGAATGCAGACCGGTCGGACGCTGGCGTCTTGTCGATGATGGTCAGGCGGGTTTCCGCCGTCGTGCCATGGCGGGCGTAGACGCGACCATCGATCCCTGCGGTGAAAACCACCCTGCCCTGCTGCTGGAGCCGCTCGAAGGCCGGCCGCCATTTGGGGTTTTCGGGCGAGAGCCCGGTGCCGGTTATGGCGACCAGGCGGCCGCCTGCGCGCAGACGGGCAAAAGCCGAAGAGACATGCCGCCATGCTGCATCCGCGACATGTCCGTCGACATGGGCGCCCACCGTGAAGGGCGGGTTCATCAACACCACGGATGGCTCGACGGCGGCGTCGAGATGATCGTCGATATGGGCGGCGTCATGCCGAGAAACCGGAACGCGCGGGAACAACAGGCCGAGCAGATCGGCCCGTGTCGCGGCAATCTCGTTGAGCGCGAGCGACGCCCCGGCAATTTCGGCATGGACGGCCAGAAGGCCGGTGCCGGCCGAAGGTTCGAGAACGAGGTCCGAGGAGGAAATCGCGGCAGCATGAGCGGTGATGAAGGCGAGCGGCAGTGGCGTCGACAGCTGCTGCCTGGCCTGGCTCTCGTCGGAGCGCCGCGTGTGAGTGGGGAGGAGTTCTGCGATACGTTTCATCATCGCCAGCGCCGCCTGCGGCGAGGCCGACCGCGACAGGATTGCCGAGCCGAAGCGGCGCAGAAACAGGACCTGAGCGGCTTCCAGCGCCTCATAGGCGTCCTTCCAGATCCAGAAGCCTTGCGCATCGGTACCGCCGAAGCTGTCGGTCATGGTCGTGCGAAGCGCTGCTGTGGTGACAGGCTGGCCCTGCTCAAGGAAGGGAAGAAGCTGGGTTGACGCCTGATGAATCGCTTGAGCGGTGTCGGTGGTGCGGATCGCCGGCGCGGTAGGGGGAGCGACCGTCCGGGCGACGGTCGATGTGGTGACGATGTTCATGGAGATGTCCTTCGAGCGAGAGTGTCCGCCCTGCCGGCGCACCCTCTGCGCCCCGGCAAGGCCGCACTCCTCCCGGCCCCTCTCTCCCTCCGGCGACGTGAGCTACTGGATCAGGACGGTTTGGGGGCGCTCGGCTGCAGCCGCTTTGGCAATGGGACCGACGAATACTTCGCCAGAGTTCGCCACAAACAGGATGAGGATGCGATCGCCGACCGCGACGCATTCATTGATCCAGTGGCGGTCGGTATCGCGGTACTTTGCGGCGCGATCGGGCGGCACACAGGCGTCGGAGGGGGATCCTTGG
>NZ_RZSF01000639.1:0-1394 GCF_004023325.1 Mesorhizobium sp. M1A.F.Ca.ET.072.01.1.1
GCATGATACGCGCCAGCTCGGCGACGGCGAGCTGGCGCGTGCGACCGATCCGTCCCGCCTGCGGGGCGCGATGCAGCACCGTCTGGCCGTGGAAGCCGACGACGCCGATATCGGCCATCGTCATGCCCTGGCTTTCGACCAAATCCCTGACCGCCGCCGACTGCGCGCGCGTCAGCGCCTCCTCCGCCTCGCGAAAAATCGCCGGCTCCGGCCCCTCGAAATTCCAGACGCGTGCTTGGCGCAGCGTTTCTTCGAGCAGGGCGCGGATCGATTGCGGGTAGGGGGCCAATGTGTATGTACCGGCGTCGGCGATGCGCTCGCCGTCGGTTTTAATCAGCGCCACGTCGATATTGCCGTCAAGCACCGTACCGGTCATCAGGCCGACGGCCCAGATTGGTTCCATGGTCGTTCCTCGAATCGCCGCTGAACCACGTGTCGGACGGATCGACGCGACAGGCAAGTCTTTCGGCTGCGCCGGGACTTCTCACCGGGCACCGCCTTTGCGTCGAACTGCCAAAACGGAGCAACGTGGTCCTTGCCTCTTGCAGCCGAAGGAGCGAGCTTGTGCGACTATCAACATCACTGAACAACGCGTACTCGCAGGAGGAACGACATGGCCGCCAACGTCGCAGTAATCGCAGGCGCTGGAGCTGGCCTCAGCGCTTCGCTGGCGCGGCTCCTCGGCAAGCAAGGTTTTCGCGTCGTGCTGGCCGCCCGCAATGTCGACAAGCTCTCCGCGCTGGTTCAGGAGACGGGTGCGCAGGCGGTGGAGACGGACGTGTCGGATGCCGCCTCCGTCGCGCGGCTGTTCGAGGCGGCCGACAAGGCCGGCTCCCTCGAAATTGCCGTCTTCAACGCCAGCGGCCGCACGCGCGGCCCGATCGCCGAGCTCGATCCGGAGGCGCTCAAGCAGGCCCTGCTCGTCGGCGCCTATGGCGGCTTCCTCGTCGGCCAGCAGGCGGCGCGCCGGCTTGTTGCGCGCGGCTCCGGCTCGATCCTGTTCACCGGCGCCACTGCGAGTCTCAGGGGCTTCTCCGGCTCGGCCGGCTTCGCCATGCCGAAATTCGGGCTGCGCGGGCTGGCGCAGTCGATGGCGCGCGAGCTAGGTCCGAAGAACATCCATGTCGCGCATTTCATCCTCGACGGCCAGATCGAGCCGCCCGGGCAGGCGGCCGAGCCAGACCGGCCGGATCGCCGCCTCTCGCCGGACGCGATCGCCGAGACCTATCTCGCAGTCCACCGCCAGCATCGCAGCGCCTGGAGCTTCGAGGTCGAGCTGAGGCCCTGGGTCGAGACGTTCTGACGATCCATTCCACGAACCGTGCAATAACGCGCCCCGACGCGAGACCGGCGTCGTGGTTGCGGCGGTGGGGGTGCTGATCGTGGTGGTCTGC
>NZ_RZSF01000063.1:0-26231 GCF_004023325.1 Mesorhizobium sp. M1A.F.Ca.ET.072.01.1.1
GCTTGTACGCCATAGCGTTGCCCCGGACGAAACCGTGCCGCGGTTGTCCCAGGAATTGCCCTCGCAGGCGAGCGGTGCATGGACCAGATGCGCGACATCGGTGATCGGCTGCAGCACGATTTTTGCGCCGTCGAAGGCACAGCCGCCGGCTGCCGCCCCGGGGGTCAGCGGCTTGGAGCAGCCCTGTTTGCGCGCCTTGGCATCCTTGCCGCGGTTGTTTTCGCAGGCAGGCTCGTTGAAGACATCTTGGATTTTGGCATTGAGCGAGGACATTGCGTCGGTCTCCAAGTCCATCGAGAAGACGGACCGGCCCTAAAAGCCGGCCGCCGCTCCTAGCGGGTGAGGTCATAAGAATAGTCCGTCACCCCGGTCTCGCTTGTCTCGCGATCGAGCCTGTCGAAGATCTTGTCGAGGATTGTCGTCAGTACGCGCAACCCGCCTTGATAGCCCATGAGCGCAAAGCGATGGTGATGGTGCCGGTCGAAGATCGGAAACATCAGCCGGATCAGCGGCGTGCCGGTGTCGCGCTCCAGATACTTGCCATAGGAATTGCCGATCAACAGGTCCACGGGCTCGGTGAAGAGCAGCGATCGCATCGCCCACAGGTCCTTGCCCGCCCAGACTTGAGCCTCCTTGCCGAAGGGCGAGGATGCAAGCAGCTCCTTCATCTCGTCTTCCCACGCCTTCGTGCCGTTGGTGGCGAGGCAGTGAGTCGGCTCGCCGCCTGTCTCCATGATGAAGCGGGCCATGGCGTGGACAAAGTCCGGGTCGCCGTAGAGTGCGTATTTCTTGCCGTGCAGCCAGGATTGGCTGTCCGCCATGGCGTCAACAAGTCGGCCACGCTCCAGTCGGATTGCCTCGGGGATTTCCTTGCCGGAGATCGCGGAGACCTCCACCAGGAATTCGTCGGTCGCCTGGACACCCAGCGGGTAATGGAACGAGGCTGTGGCCTGGCCGACCTCCTCGCAATATTCCAGCGTCTTTCGGGTGTTGTAATGCTGTAGCGAAAGTGTCGCCTCGGCGTTGAGTGCATTCTTCACGTCTTGGATTTTCGTGCCGCCGTCATACATGCGGTATTCGCCGTCCGATGGTGTGTCGAACTGGTCAGAGGCATCTTGGATGAACGTATAGGACACGCCCATCAGATCGAGCAGGCGTTTGAGTTCCCGGTTGTTGCCAACGCAAAAGCCGTCGAAGCCCGGAATGATGTTGATCGTTCCTAGGGCTTCCGTACGCTCCTGGCCTTTCCAGAAGTGCTCCAAAATGCCCTTGACCGTAACATCATAGCCGTCAACGTGGCTGCCAACGAAGGCCGGCGTGTGCGCGAAGGGCACGTCGAAGTCGCGCGGGACCGAGCCTTCTTCCTTGGCATTCTCGATGAAGCTGTGCAGGTCGTCGCCGATGACCTCGGCCATACAAGTGGTCGATACGGCGATCATCTTCGGGTCATAGAGTTTATACGTGTTGGCGAGCCCGTCGACCATGTTCTTCAGGCCGCCGAACACTGCTGCGTCCTCGGTCATCGAGGAGGAAACCGCCGAAGCAGGCTCCTTGAAATGGCGCGACAGGTGCGAGCGGTAGTAGGCCACGCAACCCTGACTACCGTGCACGAAGGGCATGGTTCGCTCGAAGCCCGTGGCCGCGAACACCGCGCCGAGCGGCTGGCAGGCCTTGGCGGGGTTGATGACAAGCGCTTCGCGAGCAAAGTTTTTTTCCCGGTATTCCCAGGTCTCGGTGAACTCGCGTTGATCGGTAACGACCTGATCCTGGTGCGGACATTCGAAATTCAGCTTCTTCTCGGCCAGCATCTGCCTGTATTCCGGCTCGCGGAAGAGGGGCGCATGGTCGAGAATTTTTTCGGCCGACTGCGGCATGGTGGTTACCTCTTTTTCTATCTGATCGCGCCATACGGCGGGACAGGAACATCAAACGTTTTTGGTCTTCCGCGGATCACGGGGTCGCGGGGTTTATCGTCTCCTTGGGGGAGGCCAGGCTGAGGGCCTGGCATTTATTCGGCAGCCATCGCCCGTCCATGGCTCGGACGTCTTTTCCAAGGCGCCTCGAATAGGCCCCAGACCGGGTTGTTGATGGCAAGATCCACATCACGGGCGAAAACGGCAAAGCCGTCATAGCCATGATAGGGCCCCGAATAATCCCAGGAGTGCATCTGACGGAACGGTATGCCCATCTTTTGCACGGGGTATTTTTCCTTGATCCCCGAGCCTACGAGATTAGGTCGGACGCCCTCGATGAACTTCTCCAACTCATAACCGGTCACGTCGTCATAGATCAGCGTACCGTTCTTCACGTAGTGGGCGGTGCGTTGATAATCGTCGTTGTGGCCGAACTCGTAACCCGTGCCGACGATCACCATGCCGAGGTCCTCGTAGGCTGTGATGACGTGGCGGGGGCGCAGGCCGCCGACATAGAGCATCACCGTATTGCCTTCGAGGCGCGGTCGGTATTTGGCGATTACCTCTTCGACCAAGGGGCGGTACTTGGCGATCACCTTTTCGGTCTTCTGCTCGATTTCCGGCCCAAAATGCTTGGCAATCTTGCGCAGGGAGGCTTCGATCTGGGAGGGACCGAAGAAATTGTACTCCATCCAAGCGATGCCGTACTTTTCCTCCATGTGCCGACAGATGTAGTTCATAGACCTATAGCAATGGATGAGATTGAGCTTGGCCTTCGGCGCGCGCTCTATCTCGGCGAGCGTGGCGTCGCCCGACCAGTTGCCGACCACGCGCAGGCCGATTTCCTCGAGCAGGATTCGCGAAGCCCAGGCGTCGCCGCCGATGTTGTAGTCGCCGACCACGTTGACGTCGTACGGGCCACCCTCGAACTCGACGTCCCTCTTCTCGAACACCCAGTCGCGGATCGCATCATTGGCGATGTGGTGGCCGAGCGATTGCGAGACGCCGCGGAAGCCCTCGCAGCGCACCGGCACGATCGTCTTTTCGATCTCCTTGGCCTTCTTGCGCGAAACCGCTTCGGTGTCGTCGCCTATGAGGCCGATCGGACACTCGGACTGCACCGTGATGCCCTTGTTCAACGGAAAAAGTTCTTCAATCTCGTCGATAATCTGTTCCAGCTTTTTGTCGCCGCCGAAAACAACGTCTTTCTCCTGGAAATCGGAGGTGAACTGCATTGTCCCGAACGTGTCGATGCCGGTTGTGCCGACGTAGTAGTTGCGGCGCTGCGACCAGGAGTATTGCCCGCAGCCGACGGGGCCGTGCGAGATATGGACCATGTCCTTGACCGGGCCCCACACCACGCCTTTTGAGCCGGCATAGGCGCAACCGCGAATGGTCATCACGCCGGGAATGGACTTGATATTCGATTTGACGTCGCATTCGGAAAGGACCTCCCCTTCCTCGCCGGCCTCGTCCCCGCTCTTTGCGACGTTGAGGTGCTTTTTGCGGCGCTTCGCCGTTTTGTCGGGATATTGCGACAACACCTCCTCGATAAGCTTCGCATGGAGAGCACCGTCATTTTCGTATTCCAGGCTCATGGGACCCCTTTCAAGGTTCGTGTGACGCCTCACTGGCGAGGCGCCGTTATTCGAAAGGCACGATTGGTCAAGGCCGCGCCTCAAGTCGACAACGCTCGTTACAGTGCGGCCGCCTTCGGCGTTTCCTTGGCTTGGAGTTCGGCAAGCATCTGCTCGTCTGTCTTCATGATGCCGAAGTCGAGCAGCATGTCCTCGAGCTCCTCCATGGTGATCGGGGTCGGGATGGTGCCCTGGCGCGAATTGGCATGGATCTTCTCGGCAAGCGCACGGTATTCCGCGGCCTGCTTCGAGTCCGGCGCGTACTGGATCACCGACATCTTCCTGAGCTCGGCGTGCTGGACGATATTGTCGCGTGGCACGAAATGGATGAGCTTGGAATTGAGCTTGGAAGCCAGTGCTTCGGCGAGATCGAGCTCGCGGTCGGTTTGGCGCTCGTTGCAGATCAGGCCGCCGAGCCGCACGCCGCCTGAATGGGCGTATTTCAAAATGCCCTTGGCGATGTTGTTGGCGGCATAGAGCGCCATCATCTCGCCGGACATGACGATGTAGATTTCCTGGGCCTTGTTCTCGCGGATCGGCATTGCAAAACCGCCGCACACCACGTCCCCGAGGACGTCGTAGGAAACATAGTCGACATCATCGTAGGCGCCGTTCTCCTCGAGGAAGTTGATTGAGGTAATGACGCCGCGGCCGGCGCAGCCTACACCCGGCTCGGGGCCGCCCGACTCCACGCACTTGATGCCTTTGTAGCCGATCTTGAGCACGTCCTCGAGTTCGAGGTCTTCCACCGAACCTTCCTTTGCAGCAAGGTGCAGCACGGTATCCTGCGCCTTCGAGTTCAAGATCAGGCGGGTGGAATCGGCCTTGGGATCGCAGCCGACGATGAGTATCCTCTGCCCAAGATCGACAAGGGCGGCGAGCGTATTTTGGGAGGTGGTGGACTTGCCGATGCCGCCCTTGCCGTAAAAGGCGATCTGACGCAGACCTGACATGTAGCTTTCCTTCCTTCGTTCCATTCATCGCGGCTGCCCGCGATATGAATGCCGGTCGGCAGCTTTCGCCGCCTCGTAAAGCAAGGCTCAAAACTCATGCCAAGTTTATTGACCGATCGAAGAAAGTTTTTTATTCTTCCTTTTCAGATATTTGACCTGAGCAAAATAAAGGAATGGCTAGCCGAGCCTATGTCGCGAACCTGACAAGACCAACGAAACATGTCAGACAGCGTTAAATATGACAGCCATTAACCGATCGAGGCCGGACCAACATCTTCGGCCGGGTTTGGCACTTTCTCGCCATGCAGGATCGTGTCCGAGCGCCCAAAATCGCAATACCCCGCCCAATTCGGCCGATGACGGTCTTTTTTCGGAAGCTAACGCAGGACATGCGCCGGGAACTCACGCTATGTTCTCATCGCGCTACGATGCTGACGCGCCGATGTCTCGCGCCACGTTTACAGAACGGTGGAAGGGCTGCTTGCCGACTTCCCCTCTCCGGTGTAATACAATGTCGTAACTTACCTGTAATTGCCGACATTTTGATACATGACCGAATCCCTTGAAACCTCTCAGCGCGACCTTGCCGTCAGTCTGATTGAGCACCACGGGATCATGCGCCTGTCGGATCTGAAACGCCGAGGCATCAATCCGGCTACACTTGCGCGTCTGGTAGACGAGGGCATCCTCCATCGCCCCTCACGTGGGCTCTACGAACGCGCGGATGCCGACGTCGACATTTCTCATTCCCTGGCCGAAGTCGCGACCCGTGTTCCGAAAGGTGTGATCTGCCTCGTATCGGCGCTCCAGTTTCATGAGATTACGCTGCAGCTTCCGCGCAGCGTCTGGATCGCAATCGGCTCCAAGGACCGCAAGCCGACGATCGACTATCCGCCCACCCGGGTTGCTCGCTTCGGCGAAAAAGCGCTCACCTTTGGTGTCAAGACCTACACCATCGATTCGGTACCTGTCCGGATCTTCGATCCGGCCAAATCGATCGTGGACTGCTTCCGCTTTCGCAACTCCGTCGGCCTTGACGTTGCAATGGAAGCGCTGCGCATGGGATGGCGATCCAGAAAGGCTAAGCCCGACGACATTGCCCGATATGCGCAGGCGCTGCGCATCTGGAGTATCGTTCGTCCTTATCTTGAAAGCACAGTTGCTGATGAAGGATAGGCCGGCGAATCTTCCAGCATCGATTCTTGCTCGGCTCCGCAACATCGCGCGGAACAAGCAGACGGACAACCAGCTCATCCTGAGGCGATACGCCATCGAGAGGCTGCTTTATCGGCTGAGCATCTCCCCGCATCGCGATCAGTTCATCCTGAAGGGCGCGATGCTCTTCACAGCGTGGCTCAACGATCCGTTTCGCCCTACGCAGGACCTCGATCTTCTCGGATTCGGCAATCCAGCCGTAACGGCGATCCGATCCGTTTTCGAAACGATCTGCCGGATCGAGGCCGAAGAAGACGGACTGGCGTACGATGCGAACGGCCTAAGCGTCGAGGCGATCCGTGAAGGCCAGCAATATGGCGGCGTCAGGGTGTAGACGACAGCGTTTCTCGGGACGACCCGGATCCCGGTACAAGTTGACATCGGCTTTGGTGACGCTGTTACGCCGACGGCGCAGGAACCGGAATTTCCGTCGCTTCTGTCGGCCGAGGGTCCTCGACTGAGAGCCTATCCCAGGGCAACCGTGGTTGCCGAAAAACTCCAGGCAATCGTCGTGCTTGGCCAGGCGAACAGTCGCATGAAGGATTTTTACGACCTGCTGGCGCTGTCGCGGCTGTTCGCGTTCGAAGGTGGATCGCTGGTCTAGGCAATCCGAGCGACATTTGAACGCCGTGACACGCTACTGCCAACAGAGACTCCGCTTGGACTCAGTGCCGCTTTTGCCGAGGACAGCAAGAAGGCAAGGCAATGGACGGCGTTCGTCGGAAGGGAACCGCTTCTCTTGCAGCCATCGAATCTCCCGGCCGCGATCGTCGCCATTGGCGAGTTCGTTTTTCCGCCGCTCCAGGCTGCAGCCTTAGGCGACGGTTTCGAGCGTCATTGGCCGGCCGGCGGCCCTTGGACGTAAAGCTCTGACTTGCTTTGCTCCATGGGCGGATCACGGCTCTCGAAATCGTTACGGATCGGTCGTCTGCCACGGCAGCGGATCAGCTTAGGGCGCGGAGGTGTCGACCTGTCGACATAGCACTTCGAAGCGCATTTTTAGCCATTTTTTCGCTGTACTCTTCGTGATCATGGAATATGATGGATATAGAGACGTCAATTCCAGAACTTTTGAAGCATGAACCTTATTTTTCAAATGGTTAAGTTTTTGATTGTCTTTCTGGCTTGCCTTAAAAAGTTTGAGAAACTATTCCTTTTTTGAATTAATTAGTTAAGTTGCTAAGATAGAATTGAGTGATGCGACTGCGTGAGCGTGCCTGACGTATCGCTTGCCTCGACAATTATCGTGGCCTCGGTGAGAGCGCTCATTGTCACGTTTCGTTGAGGGAAGAAGAGCAGATTTGCGGACCGGCCTGAGCGGCATCGCGTAAAAGCAGAATTTGCGAAATCAGCAGAAACTCCTTGGGGATGCGCTCCTGGAGGTCTCTGTTTTCATTCGGATGGTAGGTGCTGAGAGGCGTACCGATTACCGCAATCGTGCGTCCGCCGTTAGTGATGGCCGGTTCGTGGGCGACGATCGATTCCGGCGGCTAGGCCCGAAACGATAGTGAAGCCGTCCTTCCGAAGCGCGCGCTTGCGGACGGTGAGGTCGCGCGCCAGCTGTCTTGCGCCCTGCTTTTCGTCGTCGGTCGCTTCGTGGGCGCCGACCATGGCTATGCAGCGCGTCACCGTGAGTTCCCAGATGCCTTGGAATACAAAAGCTCGATTGGACGCTTGGCGTCTCGCAGCTTTTGCGGATAGGAGGCACAGTCAAGCGCGCTTTGTTACAACCGGTAACGTGACTGGAAGAGCGTCACCTGTCGGCACGGGTCGCCTGCTGCGGCTCGATTTTCACCTGTCGGTGTCTTGTGGGATAAGGTCATGGTCGCCCCGATTGCGGGCTCTTTTGTGGCAGGCAGATGCCGGTCTTGCGTTGCGGAATGACATTTGTGCGTTGCAATATCTGACGTGGAAGCTACTATGAGGGTGTCGGCCATCAACTCTCTAGATGCGATGCCGACCTTGAATGCGGCACACCCCCTCTAGTGCCGTTTTCGAATCGGGCCCGTTGCCACCTCCTCCCGGCAGCGGGCCTTTCTCTCCAAGGCTGCCTCTTGGCCAATCACGGTGCCGCCGTCAATTCGAGCGCAGAATTTCGAGTTGAATTTCTGGCGATCCGGCAGTTATTGAACTCCGGCGTTACGCTGTACACCGAAGCCCTCTCGGCGGAGATATCGCTCAAGGCAAGATGAGGTCCGCCGGAAAATACAATAATTTTCAGCTCCTTAATGAGCGGCAGACCCTAGGAATTCGCGCTATTCGGTAGCAACGCCACCAAATCGCTTATCGGCATTATTCAGCCGCAGGCAACGCGTCTCCTTCGAAGGGCTATGGCGTGGATATCGGCTCAGGAATAGCCTCCGCAATCTCCCTCACGCGATCGAGGCAGATAGCGGCAATGGGTCTCCATTCTTCAGCAATATCGAGTTCTTGCAATTCACTGCGAACATAACCCTCTTGGAGGTTGATCAACCTGGTGCCAATAGCCGCTTTCAAATGCGACACGAAGCGTAAGTTGTCCTGCAGCAAATCCGGGAATAGATGGTCCACTACTGCGATATCGAATATGTCGCGGACCTTCAACAAAGTGCCACGATAATTAAGCTTCTTTAAGGCTATCTCCACTGGATGTTCTATTTCAATCGAATGGGAAAGTTCCGGACTAAGCTCCCTCAGGTCAATGATTTTGCGCGCCGTTGGCACATTAGTAATGTAAGAAGCGACGATAAAATCGATCTCGCCTTCTGGGTAGATCAGTTTGAGGTAGTTTGGCGCCTCATCGTATGCCTGATGTTCCCAGATGCCTTCGCCACCCAATCGGGGTGAAAGTATCGACAAATACTGGGGGTCATCGATGAAAGCGTCGATGTCCTTGCTCAGGCGATGACCAGTGTGGACCATCAGAGCGGTACCGCCCCCGAGCACCCAGTCGGGGACGGGTTGCCCTTTCGCGCGGAGTCGATCGAGGCCTGCTACTGCTCTATCGAGGAGAAGGAGCCAGTGAGACAAGTTCGCTCTCCAAATCCGGATTGTACTCGCCCGTCGCGGCCTTCGTTGCCATGTAAGCCTTGGCGAGCTTGGATTTAGAGATACCGTGAGCGCTTGCAAATTGAAAAACGAGAAAAGGCTCCACGTCTGTGAAGAAAGTGGCGACATGGACGGGCCAATCGTCCAGTTTGGCCTTGGCAATACACTCCCGCAGCGCCGCTACGCTGATATCCCGCTTGTAGGGCGCGTTGACCGTAGCCAATACAAGCCCGTCCACTGCTGAAAAACCTTCAGCAGCGCCAATGATATGGGTTTTCGTAATCGCGCGAACCATTCTGGGTATATAGTTCTTTCGCCCGACAGAGTCGACCCACGGGCAATTTGGCATCGCGCCTCATAATAGAATTCACCGCAGCGCAACGGCCCGTTCCGCCTGTCAGCCCCAATGTGAGGGACCGATCGACTCCCGCGGAAATAGCCACCAAGGGCCCACCCAATGTTGAGGGGATAAGCATATGACGCTGGTTGGGCCTCCCACGGGCCGCCGCTTCGCCATTGCGTATCGACGACTGCCAGCCCAGGAGCCTGAACATGAACCCCAGGACTCTCAATCTTCCTCGCACCGCCTGCCCTCCACGTTTCTGGAGCGTCCGGAGTGGTTGGAATATAGCCGTCGCGATCCGACACGAGACGCGGGATTGTGAAATCCGAACGAGCAGCATTTCCTGATGTCCCCGGCATGCCGCGCCTACACGACGCTCTGCCATTTCCGCTGGCCAAAGACGAATGGCGAGCCCGTCTGCCGCGGCCTTCTCGGCTGCTACGCGCTCAGGCGCGCTTTCAAGTGCTCCGGCTGCCGCCGCGAGTTCCTACAGACGTGCCGAAAAGAGCGCAGAGTTCATTGACATGAACGAGCTTATTTCGGCCCTTTCCCATTCGGCTACGCGCGGACGGACACAGGACCTCGTCGGATTGACGAGGAGGAAGAAGCTGCGCTTCGGGTTCAGCATGAGTATCGTCTCCGTTCCACCACTTCTTCCTTCTCGCGGCCCAGCTTGTCCTTGGTAGAGCTTCCGACATTTTCGTCCACCTTCTGACACAAGAAGGTTCGTCGAGACGTCACGTGGAAACGCCTTGTATGTTTCCCGAGCATTAGCTGCTTGAGATGTTACAAGTTCAGCCCGATGAGATCGCCGTCTTAGACGGAAGCCGTTCCTCCATGGCGACCCCGAAAGCAGGTCTCTCTACTCAAGGTAAAAATCGCTTCCATCCCTGCTGCAAGTCAGATGGCACGGCATTTGCGTGGGCTCATTAGAACCATCGAACCACCAACAAAGCGACGAGTGAATCATTGGTGACTCCAGACAAGCGCTTGAGGCGACGGTGACAATTGCGGATAAACATCGGGAGGTCGTCCCCTCCAGACGTCAGTGCTCGCTAGCTTTTCTGCGCAGGTGTTGTTGGAGGCCGACATCCAACAGCGCGGCATGCGCCCAAATGCTGCTTGCCGGTCCTCATCAGCATGTGAATGCCGAAGCACCGCATCGAAGGGTCGCCCAACCGACGTCGGCGCGCCATGGGCAACCTACAATACGCAGAAGCACTTTCGTGAAGCGAGACTCTTGCGCAACCGCAACGTTGCGGCGCCACACGCCTATTTCGACACTGACACTGTCGATCGCCACCACTTTCTCTTCGGGGACAGCCAGGCGGTCATTGACATCCCTTCCAGCGCCACTTGCCGCCAAGGGGTTGCTTGATCCCGCCCAAATCACTCATATTGGGCCGGCCATTCGGATGACGAAGAGGGTGGGCCAAGGCCTTCCCGTACCACCGGATGGAAGAGCGATTTGGAAGCCGCGAAGGCCTTCATCTCATGTCCGGCATGCCTGCCGAGTCGACGTTGCGTCGGCCCAAACCGAGAAGCCATGCCAGTTTTCTTGTAAAAGGAGCTATTTGATGACCGTCACGAAGAAGGTCCCGTTCGTTACCTTTCGCACGCGTGTTCGCGATGAGTCCGTCGAGGGGCCAAATCCATACCGCTGGCAAGACAAGACATCCGACGACTATTTCGATGGCAAGTGCGTCATCCTGTTCTCGCTGCCTGGCGCCTTCACCCCGACCTGCTCGACCTACCAACTGCCCGATTTCGAAAAGCTCTATGACGAGTTCAAGAAGGAAGGCATTGACGCAATCTACTGCATCTCCGTCAACGATGCCTTCGTCATGAATGCGTGGGGCAAGGCCTTGGGGCTGCAGAAGGTCGAGCTTATCCCGGACGGCTCAGGCGAGTTCACGCGCAAAATGGGTATGCTGGTTGCGAAGGACAATCTCGGCTTCGGAATGCGCTCCTGGCGCTACGCCGCCCTGATCAACGACGGTGCGGTGGAGCAATGGTTTGAGGAAGAAGGATTCTCCGACAACTGCGAGAGCGATCCCTATGCCGTCTCATCCCCGCAGAACGTTCTTGAAACACTGCAGGCCGCCGCATGATCAAGTGAGCGTCTGGCAATCCCATTAACGCACGGCCAAGAGCCTCCTCGATCGGAGTTCGCGCTCAACATGCTGTCCTCGGCAAGGCTGCTTCAACGCCAGAAGCAATCTATGGTGGCATCGCCTCAGCTCATTGAGTCGATTCGCCTGTTGCAACTGGCGCGCGCCGAACTGCATCAATTCGTGGAGCAGGAACTCGAGAAAAATCCGCTTTTGGAGCCAGCTTCAAACGGCGGTGAGGCTCTTGGCGACGTGCCGATTTCGGCAGACCAGTCCACCAGCGCACGCGAAAAAGACATGGATAGGCCGACGAGCGCGGCGGCCGCAGAGCGACCGGGGGAATGGAAATCGCTTCGCAACACGACGAACACCCCTGCGGATAGTCGCCCTGCCCTGGACGAGTTCGCCGCCTGCACCGAAACATTGCACGACCACGTCGCTGGTCAGATCGCGCTCACTGCATTCACACCACAGGAGCGGCTGATTGCCGGCGAGCTCGCAGCCCATCTGGACGATACGGGCTATCTTCGGGTGGACCTTGTGGAACTGGCCGGCAAACTGAACGCCCGCGAGACGGATGTGGAACGGGTTCTCGCAACCTTGCAGCAGTTTGATCCACCGGGAATTTTTGCTCGCACTCTCAGCGAATGTCTCGAGATCCAGTTGCGTCAGCGAGACCGGTTCGACCCGGCAATGGCCGCCTTGGTTGCGAACCTTGAGACTGTTGCCAGACGCGATTTCCAGGCGTTGAAGCAGCACTGCTGCGTCGATGAAGAAGACCTTCTCGAGATGTTGCATGAAATCCGTGCGCTCGATCCCAAGCCTGGCAACCGATTCCAATCCGGAGCGCCGGAATCCATCATACCCGACGTCTGGGTCACGCCCTCGCCCGGAGGTGGATGGCAGATCGAACTAGATCCGGACGCATTGCCCAAGGTTTTGATCAACCAAACCTATTTCGCCGAAATCTCGCGACACGCCGTCCAGAATCCGAAAGATCAAGCGTTTCTGAACGAATGCCTGCAAAACGCGAATTGGTTAATCCGCAGCCTGGATCAGCGTGCCAAGACGATTCTTAAAGTTGCGACTGAAATCGTGCGCCAACAGGATGCCTTTTTCCAACATGGCGTGGCCCATCTGCGGCCTCTCAATCTCAGGACTGTCGCTGAGGCGATCAATGTGCATGAATCGACAGTGAGCCGGGTGACCTCGAACAAGTATATGCTTACCCCGCGCGGGGTGTTCGAACTGAAGTATTTTTTCACCGTCGCGATTGCCTCCTGCCAAGGCGGTGACGCGCACTCCGCCGAAGCTGTCCGCCATCGGATCAAAGCGATAATTGCTCAAGAATCGCCCGGTGACGTGCTTTCCGACGACGACATCGCCGTCCGGCTGAAGGAAACCGGCATCAATGTTGCGCGTCGCACCGTCACAAAATATCGCGAGGCGATGAACATCCCCTCCTCCGTGGGACGGCGCCGGGAAAAGCGGCTATGGCTCATTGGCGATCAAGATTGAAGCAGGCGTCTGGCCCCTTCTCGGCGTCTATTAGCCGCCCTCGCAGGATTATGCAGTCACGGCGCCGGCCGGGGTGTCGTCGCGACGCTCGGCGGCAAGGTTGGATAGGTTACCTTCGGCTGGTCCCCGGTGAGCGCCTGTAGGAATGCGGTGATCTTGTCGACTTCCTCAGGGCTCAGCTGCGTACCAAGCTGGGTCGTCCCCATCACCGCCACGGCTTGCTCTAGATCCCATGCATGGCCGCTGTGAAAGTAGGGGGCGGTGAGTGCGACGTTCCTCAAGGTAGGGACCTTGAAGACATAGTCGTCATCCACCTTCCGTGTCACCTCGACGCGTCCCTTGTCGTCAGGCGGCAGGAACTCCCAGCCGGGCTTTTCGACCACCCCAAAAGGAGCGTACATGCCCCCACCGAGGTTGATGCCGTTGTGGCAAGACGAGCATCCTTTGTCGGTGAAAAGCCTGAGCCCCTCCTTCTGTTCAGTGGTGAGTGCCTTTTCGTCACCCTCGAGATACCTGTCGAAGGGTGCGTTAGGCGTGATCAGCGTCGCCTCGAACACGGCGATGGCTCTCGCGATGTTGTCATATCTAAGGGGATCGATTTCATCAGGGAAGGCTTTGCCGAACGCCTCGACGTACCCAGGAATGCCCTTGAGCTCTTCGACGGCGTGCCCGGGAGTGATCCCCATCTCCGTCGGATTGGAGATCGGGCCGCCGGCCTGCTCCGTCAGATCCGCTGCCCGCCCGTCCCAAAACTGAGCGATGTTGAACACCGCGTTGAATACAGTTGGCGCATTGCGGCCGCCGCGCTGCCAGTTATGGCCAATAGAGGTGGAGCGGCCATCGCCGCCAGCACGGCCGATTTGATGACAGGTGTTGCAGCTGATGTTGTGAGCTTGCGAGAGCCGCGGTTCGAAATAGAGCATCTTGCCCAACTCGAGCTTCTCTAAGGTCGCCGGATTGTCGTCCAGGTCTGCAGCACGCTTGGGAATGGGGCTAAACAGCGATCTCGCAACGTCCAGCAGGCTATCCTGCCCCATGGCTGTGGAGGCAAGCAGGCAGCCTGTGAGTGCAGCACATAGAAACGCCAATCCCGCCGCCAAGCGGAAGAAGGAGACAATAAATGTCTTCACGAAGCCCATCGACGAAGGTATCCACTATTGCTTTGGTGCAACTTTCCAGGGATTCAAACGAACTACAGCAGCGCCCGGACCGCGTCTTCGCAACTAGAGTTGAAAGTCATTCCTGAATTGCATGAATGCCCAAGACGTCGAGCGATTTAGCGAGCGCGCCTGTCTCTAACGAGACTACTATCAGTTCACATCCCAGTCGTTCACAGCACGCGCGGAGTGGATATCACCCTCTTCCGGGCGGAAGGAGGCATCGAAGTCGCTACAGTCTTGACAGGCGCGTTTCACACGAAAAGCCCTCTGCCTTTGCAGACCTCCGATAAATATACTTCTTCCATCGCATGTTTTCGGTGTTCGAGGCGAGCGCCGGAAGATGGGTTGCGAGCAAGCGGCTGAGCTCGTGACGATCGAAAAGGCCGAGGTCTTGCCGGAGACAGTTTGTGTGCATGGCGCGGTGCGCGATGGTTTTGGCGAACGAAGTGCTGAGGGGTGGCCCGGCCGGGCATGCGCCAAGAGCAGATCGAGCAGCAGCACTCCGTGTCCGGCTGCTGGTCAGTCGCCCTTGCCGAGGCAAAAGCAGAGATGTTGATGGCGGGGAAACTGTGGGGCAGGATTCTCTCAGCTCGGCGCGCGAAAGACCCGTTAATTCGGTTGCCGTTGCCGTACCTGAGTCGATCTCGTCGAGCGCTCGTAGGAGGATACAAGAAAGCGCATGCTGATTGAAGCTGGGGCATGGGCCTGCGTCGCTTGATCGCGAACATCAAACGAGATGAAAAGCACACTGGGACTTTCCCGGTGAAGCCCTCGCGACCCTCAAGGCGGATCTGAGGCTGACCAAAGATTGAGTCTCTTTCCGGTCGTATCATCCTTTTCCTCCATTCGGGTTTTGCGAGCGGTCGCGTTTCTTGCCCGCGGCGATCACATCGAATGGAAAACAACAAGAATCATGCCATTTCAGGCCAACCGAGATTTTTCTCAAATTTGCAGCGGTTACGCTCGAAGAGCCTGTCTCGGTCGAGCTACAGTTGTCGCCAATCCGACAAAATCGACAGCGGAAAAGTCGGGAGTTTGTGGGCGCTCCTAATCATGGCGCGCGAGGGTGTCTATTCATCAGCCACGTCGAACTCTAAGTCTGCCGGCTGGGGCTGCGGAGTTGTCGGTATACTGGGTTTATCACGACGATGGCGGCGGAGGATGGGAGTGGCTGCCGCAATAGCGCCTCGGCTTCGTCTTCAAAGCTTCAAAGCCCTCCCCGGCAATTTTATCTGGACTTCGCCTGCGAAAATGAAGCGGTCTTCGAGGCCGCGCAGACCTTCCAAGAAACCCCTGCAATAGAGTTCGCGTCTCAGTCGAACCTGGCGATCTGGCCGCGCAGCTCAAGCAGCCAGGCAGCCGCTGTGACGCGATCGGCCGCGATTGCACAGGACCAGCCGGCGATCACTTTAGCCGTAGCGGGACTTGCTACAATAGGATTGCCGGCGTCCTTGTCGCCTCCGAGTTAGCTTCGGCTGTGCGCAGGGCTATGTCGGATTTGAAGGCCTTACAGGTTTGGCCAGTCAATTCCACCCTATGGCGCATCAATCTTTGCGCCCACTACCTAGACTTGCGTGCTGCCCTCGCCGACTTCCTTTCGGAATTGCTGACAGCCTTGTGGCCGAGACCGCTCGACTTCGCCAGCGCCGACCGTTGTGCCGCATAGTTCGGCGCCACCATGGGGTAGTCGGGCTTCAATCCCCATTTCTCGCGATATTCGTTGGGCGTCAGGCCGTAGTGGACGTTGAGATGCCGCTTAAGCGATTTGAATTTCTTGCCGTCCTCCAGGCAGATGATGTAGTCGGGAAACACCGACCGCTTCGGATTAACCGCAGGCGCTTGGGCTGGCTTATCTGGCTCGACCGCTTGCCCAAGATTCGACAATGACGAATTCACGCTTGCGATAAGCTCTGGCAGTGACGCGGGGGGAACTGCGTTTTTGCTGACATAGGCAGATACAATATCTGCCGTAAGTTCAATCAACAGGCCTTGGCTATTTGCGGTGCCCTCGGGCATTCAATTACTCCTATTGCATGACAACACGAGGAACTCTTTTACCGGCTTTGTCGAGGAAGGCCAGCATGATTTGCTTATATCGGCGTTAGTCGACCACTTCTCGCTATCGCAGCAGAAGAGTCATAGGCGGCTTAAATGATCCGATAAACCTGCATTGTGCAGCAGCCGACCAGTTTGGCAATTCCTTCTGGGTCGAGGCCGTCGGCAAGCAGTGCCATGATAATCTCTGTTAAGCCGCTGTTTGCCACATTATAGGTGCTGTTACGTTGTTCGATCTCGTTGCGCCCGCGTTCCATGATGAACCGCAGCCTCAATTTGAACGACCATGCCAAGGATGGTGAGCACGATGTGAACCATATCGGCCCTCGTTAAAAGATGAGGATCGAGCACCGCGACAAACGCGTCTTTCTGAGATGCTTATGCGCAGTGAATGGCTCACCGTCGTGCGTTCAACAAAAAGGGCTGGGCCGTCTCAAGCAGCTACACGAATGCTTTGGACCTCCAGACCTTTCTTGCCCTGCGCGCACTCGACAAAAACCTTTTGTCCGTCCACGAGTTCGCTGACCCCGCAGCGGGCCAATGTTGAGGCGTGGACGAATACGTCCTTTCCGCCAGCTTCAGGGGCAATGAAGCCAAAGCCTTTCTCGGCGTTATACCATTTGACGGTGCCGGCGCTTTCCGGCGCGGATGTCGAAGTGTTGGCCGTCTCCTGTGCGATCTCCAGGACTTGCGCGACCTGATGGCCTTTTCGCGTCTCTTCCAAGGTAACCTTGAGCCGCGCTCCCTCTGGGACACTACTTCTTCCAACCGCTTCCAATGCCCGAATATGGAGGTAGGCGTCCCTTCCGTCCGAGATTCTGACGAAGCCAAAACCTTTGCTTGCATTGAACCACTTGACCTCTGCGTCTACCGGCTTTGCCGTCGCAGGTGACGTTTGATGAAAGAAGCTTGGCACGGCTTCCTCTTCTGGAAAAGGAAACGGGCCGTCGTCATCTCGACGCCGACGGGGCTTGCGGTAATCCTTATATCTGCTCATGTCATCTCAGGGGAAACAAATGGTGCTGGCCACCAAAAAGGTTGGCAAAATGGGCGGTCGCGAGTCTTCGGTCGCACGTGTCAGCTCTTCAAAAGCGCCATCCATCTGTGATCAGCGACAAGCTAGAATTGTCGGCCGGGCGGCGGGGCGAGGTCCTCTCAACCAGGCTCTGCAGAACGCTCTCACTTGCTTTGGGCCTGGCTTTCTAACCACTGGATATCCTTCTTTGCAATATCGTCGCGAATGCGTCGCCACGTCGCTTCTATTCCGGTACCGATCCGCCGTGATGCGAGTGCCGCTCTTGGCCCGGCCGCATCATTGCTACAGTCCTCCGTCACCCGGTCAACCCCTGTTGGAGGTCTGATCTCGCCCTGATCCAGCGTAGGCATTTTTCGGGATGCCCGCGCCCCCTACTCGTCTATGGGCTTCGGGTATCGAGAAAACTTAGGTCTCTCATGAGGAGGGCCACCCGGCCGCGGAGCATGTGTTTTCAACATTAACGCGCGCCTACGAAATGATGGTAATGCCGGCGCGCAGGCCGAAAGCTCGGATCTCGAGCAACAGGTCCGTGTCTGCGCCGACCTCGATGCTGTCGTGAACCTCGAAATCTCTTTCGCTCACACGATCCTCGAACAGTATTACGCATCGATCCGGGTCGCACTGTCGAGATGTCCAAAGCAGGCCGTCAACGTCCGCTCTGGCGCCGTGAATCGCTTGAGCCCAAAGAACAGTCTGACCGTAGGTCGATTTCGGCGTCTCGATGAGATCGCCGCGGCTTATGTCCCACGCCTTGAGATCCGGCGCGAACAGGCCGGCAACGAGCAGATCGCGCTTCGGCGCTATGCGGCTTACTCTGCGCGATTCGACGACGTCGAGGCGGACTGTCTTGAAGACGGCAGTGGTCTCAGTGTCGTGAAAAATCGACTCGAAAGCCGCTGCCTCCCGCGATGTCGCCGCGTAGCCGTCCCGGTATTTCAAACCTCCGCGTCTCAGCGTCGTGATCGACGTAGACGAAACCCCAAGGCTCCGGACGTTCCAGAATCCGCGGGGTCAGGCGGGGCGTGGGGGAATTGGAGGCGCGGGTGTTCATGTTCCAGGCTCCGGGCTGGCAGTCGTCGACACGCGTGGCGATGCGGCGTCCCCGGGAGGCCGTCGAAAATCAGCGCCGTATGCGTATCCGCCTGAACATGAGGCGGGCCTTTAGCGGATCTCGTTTCAGGAGTCGATCGGATTCTTGCAATTAGATAACTGGGGAACGATTTGCCGTATCGAGATCGCAGGGCATTCGCTTAAGCCTCGCCCCACTCCTGCTGCGTACACACTGCGATGCGGCAACGAAGATCGGCAACAATAATCGGCAACCCCTTGCCTATTGCTGACGTAAGTGCCTTACGTAAAAGGCAATTGGTATCTTATAGGATCGGCAAAAAATGCTTGAAACGCCTGCTCGTATCGAGCCCTGTTTTTTCCAGGACACCATCCCGTCCGTCTTAGCGGACCTCACGGTAGAACTGCAGAGGGAGGCAGACAATTTGGGGCGCGGCCTCCATCCAGAATCGGCTGCGGAACTCGCCGACCTGGTTCGGATGATGAATTGCTACTACTCGAACCTGATGGAGGGGCACAACACGCGTCCCAAGGACATCGAAAAGGCACTCGCGGGTGCAGAGGTGGAACCTGAACGGCGAGCATTAGCGCTCGAGGCCAAGGCGCACGTTATCGTCCAGCGCAAAATCGATGAGATGTACTCCAAAGGAGATTTGCCGAGCCCGACATCGGTTGAGTTCATCGCCTGGGTGCATCGCATGTTCTATCACGAGATGCCCGCAGAATTCAGATTCATGGAGCGACCAGATGGATCGAAGGTCGAGATCGTTCCCGGTGAGTTCAGAAAGACTGCGAGCGACGACGTGGTCCCACTGACGAAAGTGGCTCTTAATCCAATGCGATTTCATTTTTGATTCGTGCGAGGCGATTTTCGCCTTCCTCCGGACCGAAGCAGCTTGCGAAATCATTGCATTCCCGGCAACTGGGCGCGGTGCATAGCGAAAACCCTTCGGCCTCACAGAGCTTGCGGTAAAAGTACTTCTTCCATTTCATGTTTTGGGTGTTGCCGGCCGCCAGCGTCGGAAAATGCGTGGCAAGCAGGCAGCTGAGCTCGGTGCGATTGAAAAGTCCAAGGTCCTGCCAGAGATGGTCATTGCGCATGGCGCGCCGGGCGATGATCTTGGCAAACCGGACGCTTGCCGGGTCGCCCGGCAAGGCATGGGCCAGGAGCAGCTCGCGCAAAAGTTCTTCCTCCGGGTCCGGCTCGGGCTCGCCCACCTCTTCCAGGGCGAAGGCCTTGAAGGGGAAAGTGGGGAAGCTGCGGGCCAGGACATCGCGCAGCTCGGCGCGCGAAAGACCGGTTGCCTCCGTCGCCGTCGCCTCGCCGGCCTCGACTTCTTCGAGCGCACACGAAAGCACGCAGGCAAGCACATGCTGATCAAACTCCAGCTTGAACCGCGGCGATTGGCCAGCCCAGAGGCGGCCACAGTGGTGGGCGAGCATGGGTGTCATTCTCCTGGTTTTGTCCCATCAACCTCCCTTATGAGCGAGCGACTTGTTGACTGCCGGGATGATCTTGTCTCCCCAGAGCTCGATCTGGCGCAGCATCGTCTTTTGGTCGAAATCCCCCAACTGGGTCTGAACTGCGATCTGGTTGGGTTTTAAGATATCAATCTCTTCCAGTAGGCGATCGATCACGCGATTCGCGCTGCCGATCGGCAGGTTTCGGCGCATCGTGGCGAATGACATATCTTGTTGCGTTGGCGTTTCTTTTAGCAGATAGCCATCCAGGCTCTGCTGGCGACGCTGATGCAATGCTTCAGACAGCCGGCGCTGGAAGCGGGCGTTGTCGAGATAGCTATTGATCTCTGCCTCGTCCTCGCTGACATAGCAGCAACGTAGCAAAGATATCTTGGCGTCCGTGACATTCTTGCCTTCGGCAGCCGCCGCCTTCTCGATGGCTTCGCGCAGCGTGCTCAAAGCCTCCAAGCCGTTGTGGAATGCCGTCACAAAAAGATTGTGTCCCTCACGATAGGCTCGGCCCATGCGGGCCGTCCCACAGGCGATCCAGATCGGCGGGGTCGGCTTCTGGACAGTGCGCAGCGAAATCGCCGTCGGGGGAATGTTCTCATACTGGCCGTCGTGCTCGAAGATGTTCTGGTTGAGGCCCTTCAGAAGGATGTCCAAATATTCCGAAAAGACCGCCGGCGCCTCATCGATATTGACGCCGAAGCGCTCGAACTCGAATTGCTGGTATCCCGAGCCGACGCCAAGCTCGAGGCGGCCGTTCGCAACAATGTCGGCGAACCCGATCTCGGAAAGCAGGCGCTGCGGTTGATAGAGCGGCAGCACGCACACGGCAGTGCCAAGGCGAATGGTACTCGTCACGCCGGCGCAGTGCGCCACCATCATCAAGGGCGAGGGAACAAGGCTATAATTGTTGAAGTGGTGCTCCGCGAACCACGCCGTATCGAAGCCGGCCTGTTCCGAAACGACCACCTGTTCGATGGAGTTGCGGATCACGCTCTCGCAAGACTGATGATAACCACGCTGGGCGGCCAGGATGAAGGATGCGAATTCCATGGTGTTTCCTTGTCTGTGGAGGGAGTGGGCACGGTCGGGAGTTGCGCTAAGTACCCACCCAAGGCTTGGCCGCGGCCTCGATCTTGCCCTTGGCGGCGGCGTGGTCATGCGGCAAGGCTTTCGGCGGTTGCAGGCGCACCGAGCGGTTGGAACTGCTTCGACAGCGATGAGGACCGACGTTTCGTCTCGCCGAGGACGACATCTTCGGTCACAGCGGCGCGAGCGCGGCGCCCAAGCGGACCATGAAGCCTTGGTCGAACTCGGCTTCGATGAGCCGCGGCCGATCGCCTGGCGAATAGTCGAGACTCAACATGCGGCCTCCGCAAAATACTCGTTATCGAGTTCGCAGGCGTTTCCTGCATCACCGAACGAGGTCCAGCCGCCGTCCACGTAAAGGATGGAGCCGTTGACGTATGAGGCGGCGGACGAAGCCAGGAAGAACGCTGCGTCAGCGACGTCTTTCGGCTGTCCCAGCCTGCCCATCGGGATGCGTCGTGCGATCGTTTTCATGTCGATGCGGCCGACCTTCGCCAACTGAGCAATGCCCGGCGTGCAAATGAAGCCAGGAGCGACTGTGGCCGTCCGTATGCCGACCGGCCCGAGTTCGGCCGCCAGGCATCGGGTCAGAATGTCCAGCCCCGCCTGGGAGGCACCGTAGGCATGGCGCGGCGCGAAAGGCAGAAAGCTGTTGATCGATCCGATGTTGAGGATCACGCCGCCAGCGCGCATCGCCTTGATCGCTTCGCGAGCACAGGTGAAGGCCCCGGTAAGATTGACATCCAAGACGTGTTGGATGTGTTCCGGTATTTGTTCGATTCCCAACACCAAAGTGTCGGCGGCAGCAGCACCGTTGACGAGCACATCGATGCGCCCGAAGCGCGCCCGCAGCTCCTCGAATAGCGCTACCACCTCGCTCTCGACGGCCACATCCACGCCTTTGGCCGGGTTGTTGCCGCGGAGCCATGCAGCGAGTTCTGCCGCTGCAGCGCCATCTCTGTCAGCAATCACAACGGTATCGCCGTTTGCTGCAAAGCGGCGAACGACGGCCGCGCCTATGCCGTTGGCGCCGCCGGTGACGAGCACGATTCGCGCGTCGGTGCGTTCGGCCGGACAGCAGAGTTCGGCTTGGGGTATCCCATCCACCTGCGGGTGCGCATCCCCCGGCTGGTTGAATGACATCCAGCCTCCGTCGACCGCCAGCACTGAACCGGTGATGTAGCGTGCCTGCGAGCTGGTCAGAAAACGCACGGCGAGGGCGATCTCGTCCGGGCGCGCCAAACGCCCCAGCGGCACGCGGCGGCGCACGGCCGCTAGGTCCACTTTGCCCGCGCGTTCCAGCTCCGCCACCATCGGCGTGCGCACGTAGCCGGGCGCTACCGCCGTCACGCGAATGCCGCGAGAAGCCCACTCACATGCAAGCGACTTCGTCAACGAGATCAGGCCCGCCTTCGAGGCCGCGTAGGCATTGCGCTTGGGATTGCCTACGACACCCGCCATCGAAGCGACGTTGACGATGGCGCCGCCCCGCCTCATGCGCCTCGCCGCTTCGCGGGCCATGACGAACGGTCCAATCAAGTTTACCGCCAGGGCGAGGCGGAAGGCGTCGACACCAGTCTCGACGCTCGCAGCCATCGTGGGTCCCATCGCGGCGTTGTTGATGAGGACGCTGATCTGGGCGAACTGTGCTTCGATCCGACCGTAAAGCGCGAGCACATCCTCCTCCCGCGAGACGTCGCACTCGAGGCCGAGATGCGGGTGGCCGAGACCGAGGGCCAGTTCAACGACACCACTGCCAGGAAGGTCTACCGCAACGACAGTGTCTCCATCCCTGGCAAAAATTTCGACCAGGGCACGGCCGATCCCACCCGCGGCGCCCGTAATGATGACAATACGTCCTGTCTGCATGTTGAGGACTTCTCCCGCGCTCCCTTGAGCGATTTCAGCCAATCAATTTTGAGCGGCAAAAGATGCGTCCGCGCTAAAGCAGCGCGTCCTGGCGAAGGCCAGTTGCGGACCCGGAAAGACCACGCAGCGATCCGGCAGCTGTCCAACTTCCGATTAGGTCGCCGAGGCTGCTGCGGGACCGGCCAAGGACAGGAGCTTGCCTCGATGGTCGGCGCTGCCAGGTCCCGCAAATTTGTGGACACCGTATCGTCGGCGGGCTCGTGGGAGAGAGCCGATCGCTCACGGCGTCGCGGGCAGAAAGGCAATGCAATTTGGCGCCCCTTCACGGGACAGTCTTTCCCCGGGATCGCTGTAGCATCGCAAAGTTGTCAGGGCCTTCAGTCTCCTCGGCGGATGCGGCTGTGTCGTTCGACGCCTCCGAAGGGTCATGGCGAGAAGGAATGCGACGCTTTCCGAACCTGTAGACCGGATCGTCCGGATGCGGTGCTCCGATCGGCCGGCGCGGGCCGAACCGTTCTGCCTCAACGCCCGCTGGTGGGAGCTGCTCCTCTATCCAATCGTAGACCACCGTCCGTTCGGCAATCCGCCACTCTCCTTCCCTCTTGTGAAACAGATCGCAGTAACGGCCGCACAGGAGCGTCTGGCGCACGTCTCCGTCTTGATCTGGTGCGCGTTGTAGCGCGGTGAAATAGCTCTCGACCGCAGCCTCTGACGAACTGATGAATTCGATCAGGATGTTGGTGATCTGGTGGATGTTGCGGGGTCCGGTCTTGAAGACGCCGAGTGCAAACTCGATGAACCCCTCTGCAGGGCCGCAATAGGCCCCGTGATTGTCATGCGCATCGGGCCAGTACGCGCTGCGTAGCGCCGCTTCATCGGCGCGGTCGATCCCGCGGCAGTACCGATAGAGGCAGTCGCGGATCACCTCACGGTCGATTAGTTGGGCAATTTTCGTCTGTTCCATCGGCTCTACCACGAATTCTGTGATCGGAAGAGGTGTTTTGCGAACCGCACCTTGGCCTTTGCGCGTCGTGGGCATCTCGATGCCGCAGGTGCCCCTGCGCAGTTGAACCAGGACGGTTGGAACAGAAGGCGCGTACCTCCGTTGCCGTATGCGCCACTTGGTCGATCCATTTCGTGCCCGCCGCGCTCTGGGCGGAATGACATCCGGGTCAACTCGTGCTGCAGGGTTCACCGTCGAGTTTAAGTGCACGTTCGGGACAGGATCGCGCGCCTCGCGATGCAATCAGTGCCTCCCCTTCCGCAACTTCGATGTTACCTGGCAGGATGTAACCGGCGTCATCGAGCTTGAAGATGTGCGGCGCGTGCGCCGCGCATCGCGCGTGACCCTGGCATTTGGCATTTTGGACGATGATGCGCATGGCGCTGCCTCCATTGTCTTTGCACCTGGGCTCGGGGCGGAGCTTGGTCAGGACCAGTCTAGAATCAGATTTTCGATTCCGAACACATGGCCGCCAGAGGTGATGGGCGCCGTACCGTTCTTGATCCGGAAGGCGGGGATGCGCGCCAGCCACTCCTCCAGCCCAATGACGATCTCTCGTCGGGCAAGGTGTGAACCCAGGCAACGATGGGGACCATAGCCAAAAGTGGCATGGCGGTTATCCTCTCGCCCCAGATCGACCGTGTTGGGGCATTCGAATTCCGCCGGGTCGCGATTGGCTATCATCGTGGCGCAGGAAACATAATCTCCCTTGCGGATCGGCGCGCCTTCGAAGTCGATATCTTTCGTTGCCACACGGATCAACTGAACGGTCGGATAGGCGCGCAGCAATTCTTCGGCCGCGGCCACGATCCGGACTGGTTCGCGGCGCAGCAATTCCTGATCCTTGAGGTTGCGTGCGAGATAGGCCAGGTCAAAGCCTATGGCTGCTGCAACAGTGTCGAGCCCGGCAACAAAAACAAGCACGCCGACCCCGCGCACTTCCTGTTTCGTCAGGCGGCGGCCCTCGACCTGTGCCTGGACGATGAACGTCATGAAATCATCAACCAGGTCATTGCGGCGCGCGGCTGCAAGTTCGTCGATGAACGAAACGATCGTCCGGGCCGCGGCCGGCCGTTTCACATCGTCGCCGTGCAGAAGATCTCTCCCCCATCCGACAAATGTGTCAATTCGGTCATCCGGTAACCCTAGGAGATGAAGGAAGATATTTACCGTGAACGGAAATGCGAAATCCTTCATGACATCGCAGCTTGTGCCCGACGTGGCGATCCCGTCGATGAGCCTGATTGCCCGCTCGCGGACAGCCGGCTCCAATGCCGCTACCCGCTTTGGCGAAAACAGCGGATTGAGCAGTGAGCGAAAGGCGCCGTGGGCCGGGGGATTGAGTTCAAGTGGGATCATCGGCCAGCTTTCGCCCAATGCGGAGGCAAAGATGCTGCGATGGCTGGAAAAAGTTTCGGTGTCCTGCAGCACCCGGCGCTGGTCGCTGGCGCGGGTGATCACCCAGGTACCCCTGCCGTCGCGCGTGTTAAGGGGTGAATAAAAGATAGGCGGGCCGGAATGGACGCAAGCGACTGCAGCGTGGGGATCCCCGTTGGGAGTCGGTGACATGCCTGGCGAAGTAAACAGGCTGAAGTCTCTTACCATTTCGGGCGGAATATGATCTGGAACCGGATTTGTCGCCATTTGGCCTCTTCTCCTGAACGGCAGGGGTTCATGCGCTCGATTGAGATTTCCGGCCGATCTCAAGCTCGGTTGGCCAGCGGCCGGTAAGTCCCAGCTCCAGCGTGTTGTTTGCGCGCTGCATCTAAACTGCGCACCAGCGCAAGTGATCGGTCGCGCATTCAAGCAGCAGAGGCATCTCCTTCGTGCTGCGGTTCTAAAGCGTAACCCGCTGGTTATACCCATTGAAGTTGAGAGACTGGTCAATCATCGCTGAGCTCCGTGACGCACTGCTGCTGGCGCCCCGAAATCATCTAAGCAAGTTGCGTGCCGGATCGGCCGTATCGATGGAGCTGTACCGATCTATGCTCAGCCACCACTGGAACCGCCGCTCATTGGATGACCACAGGTCTTCCCGGCAAAACGTCCGACAACCGACACCTGCTGTCAGCTTTGTCGAGTCCGCGACACGGGACTGCACACTCTTTCTGGGGCTCTTCTGCCAATTTGTCATAATGTTGAGACTCTTTGGTCGCCGACGCGCCAGCATTGCGGTCGTCGCCGAGTACCGCAGCCATTCGGCTTTCTCCCTCGCAAACGACGGAGACCCGAGGCCTTGATTGAGTGGCCGATCGACGACGATTGGCCATAGGTGTGGATATACGCGATCTGTCTGAAGGTGCGCCGCGGCGGCCGCAGCCTCGACACCGACCATTACCGCGAGGTCCCTGGCATGATGTCGGCATCTCCGTGGCCAAGCCGACCTGGACCGAGCTCCTGCGCAAACTGACGCGCCGCGGCATAGAGACGTCAAGCTTGTCGTCCTCGACGTCCAGATCGTCTGCCGGCGGTCTCGAAAGGTGCTCCAGCTACTTGGTAGCGCTGGCGGGCGGCGGGTACATTTCATGAAAGACTTACTGGCGCATCGGCAAGAGCCGCCGTCGCATGGTCTCGGCCTTCATCGCCACCCGTCTTGCCCAGGAGAACGAACGTTGCCGACCAGATCCGGCCAAAAATCCTCAAGCTCGCCATCATCATGGAACGAGACTGAATGACGTGCTCGCCTGCATGAGCTTCGTCAAATGGCACCGCGCCGAGCTCCCGCTAGATATCGGTCGAGCGGCTCAACGGCGAAATTGAATGG
>NZ_RZSF01000640.1:0-1382 GCF_004023325.1 Mesorhizobium sp. M1A.F.Ca.ET.072.01.1.1
CGACCGCTGAGGCGGCGGACATGAGGGCATATTCCTCGATCAGCAGGAATCCGTATCGCTGCGCGCTGCCGTGACGATTCTCTTCAACCATCCCGTGGGAAGCTTCCGTCCACATTGTTCGAAGGTATGTCCGACGAAGGCACACAGAAGTCAATTTTAGAAACGCTACTCTGCCGCTGCCGTGACATGATGTCGGCACTCTAGGGAGTTCACGTCATGAGATTTTCCGGCTTCCGCGTCTTTGCCGAAGCAATCAGGGGGCATACTGGGTGGCGGCCGCTCTGGCGCAACCCTGAGCCCAAGCCCGCCTACGATTATGTTATCGTCGGCGGGGGCGGTCACGGCCTGTCGACGGCTTACTATCTGGCCAACAAATTCGGCCAGTCTCGTATCGCCGTGCTCGAGAAGGGCTGGCTCGGGTCCGGAAATGTCGGGCGAAACACGACGATCATCCGGTCGAACTACCTGCTTGCCGGCAACGAGCCGTTCTACGAGTTCTCGATGGAGCTCTGGGAAGGACTGGAGCAGGAACTCAATTTCAATGCGATGGTCTCCCAGCGCGGCATCATCAACCTGTTTCATACGGATGCACAGCGCGATGCCTCCCGACGCCGCGGCAACGCCATGATGCTGGCGGGTGCGGGCGCCCAGTTGCTAGGCCGGGAGGAAATGCGCGCCATGGTTCCGTTCCTGAACTACGACAACGCGCGCTTCCCGATCAAAGGCGGCCTGATGCAGCAGCGTGCGGGCACCGCGCGGCACGACGGCGTGGCTTGGGGCTATGCCCGCGGCGCCGACAGCCACGGCGTGGACCTGATCCAGAATTGCGAGGTGACCGGTTTCCGGGTCGATCGCGGCAAGGTGCGTGGCGTGGAGACATCGCGCGGCTATATCGCCGCCGACAAGGTCGGCGTGGCGGTGGCGGGTTGCTCGGGCCGCGTCATGGCAATGGCCGGAATGCGGCTTCCGATCGAAAGCCATGTTTTGCAGGCCTTCGTCACGGAGGGGCTCAAGCCCACCATTCCCGGTGTGATCACGTTCGGGGCAGGCCATTTCTACATCAGCCAATCCGACAAGGGCGGGCTTGTCTTCGGCGGCGATATCGACGGCTACAATTCCTATGCCCAACGCGGCAACCTGCCGGTGGTGGAGGACGTCGCAGAAGGCGGCATGGCGCTGATGCCCATGATCGGGCGGGCGCGGCTCCTGCGCATGTGGGGGGGCGTGGTGGACATGTCGATGGACGGTTCGCCGATCATCGACCGCACGCATATTGATGGCCTCTATTTCAACGGCGGCTGGTGCTATGGCGGCTTCAAGGCGACGCCTGCCAGCGGTTATGCCTTCGCCCATCTTCTTGCCACCGGCGCACCCCACGAGAC
>NZ_RZSF01000641.1:0-1379 GCF_004023325.1 Mesorhizobium sp. M1A.F.Ca.ET.072.01.1.1
GTTGCTGTTGCTTGGTGATGATGAACTCGGCCAGCAGCTCGGCATCCGAATGGCCTTCCCATAAGCCGAAGGAATCCTGAGTACGAATGAGCCGCAGGAGGCATTTGACGAACGGGGAAGCAAGGGCTTCTTCGTCATTGTTGACAGCAGGGCCAACCGGAGGAATTTCGTTGTTCGTCATTTCAGTCTTCGTCTTCGAGGTACGATTTCCTTTTCCTGCGATGCCCACTCCGGGTCCGCTTGCGTGGCCGACGAATGGCTTGGGCGGGCCAACCCCAAGAGTGCCCCGTGGCCGACCTCGACATGTCCACGAGTGCGAGACCTGCGGCGCGAATTCGCGGCGCACATCGTCTGCGCCGCGATCCGACCGGTGGTCAACGCAATTGAAATCCAACCTGCCGCAAGCCGCCGCCCTGCTGCATCGACATACTTGCTGCGAAGAGAGCTTCGATGGGCGGATTGGCCAGTGTTCAATTCCAATTGTCAGTCCCTTCGCGATTCTTGCTCAGGAAGTGACTGCGTTTTGAGTTTCGGGTGCCTTCTTTTGCGGAGCCACACAAAGATCCGCGTGACAGGCAGGCTCACCCGTGTAGTTGGCCAGTGCTTCGAGCAATGGGGTAAGATAGTACTGTTTGGTGTGGTCCGGAATTGGCCCCAGCCGGTCCACCGATTTCAGTGCCACCTCGATCAACTCGATTGCGCGATCTTTGTTGCCGCTCTCGTAATAATACTGAGCTACCGGGAGGTACCGGCGGTATTTAAACGGGCCATCGCCGTTCGGGGGATTGAGTGCCAGTATCTGTTCCGAGAGCTCGTTGCCCATCGCAAAGCGCTCCGCGCGCGGAAGATGGGAATTGTCCATCGTGGGATCGAAGAGTTGGTTGAGGGCCAAGGCCATCCACGACACCGCGTCGGACGTTTTGTCGATCGCGTCCTCGACCAATTCTCGCATGACCGGCATGCCGGTCTTGATGTCGCGCAGCTTGTGAAGCAGAAGATCCGCATGAATCTGCCGAAAATCAAAAGAGTCTGGCATCAAGGCGAGGCCTTCTTCGATGGCCAAGAGCGCCGCCGTCCAATTCTCGGCCTGCATCGCCGGCTCAAGTTTGGCGTATATCGGCCCGGTAAGCGACATTTCGCGCGCTGCAAGTTGGTTATGCGCGATGCGCTTTGCATCGGCGGCTTTCGCTTCATAGCTGCTGCGCCAGCTGCCGTTAAGGACTTTCGGCAAAACGTCATCGAGTTCCGCCGGGTGGCCGATAAAAGCGATGTGGCCGTCGCGGTCGACCACGAACGAGGTGGGAATCCCAATCGAAGAGCTGGGATCCATCCAGAGCTTGTTCATTTCGCCAATGTAATCGAACCCGATACGATAATTC
>NZ_RZSF01000642.1:0-1345 GCF_004023325.1 Mesorhizobium sp. M1A.F.Ca.ET.072.01.1.1
TCCCAGAGATTGTTGCTGTCGGGCATATCCCTGTCCCAGGCCTCGTGGCGTTCGGCGATCTCCTTCGCCCAAGGCGTATCGGCCAGACCCTGGACCTGGCTGAGGCTGTTGCTCACCATGTTGATCTCGAGGCAGCTGTCCTTGGCGAACCGATAGAACACCTGCAGCACGAGCGCATGGAGAACCGTGACGAAGGCGATGTCCAGGTCGCTTGCCAACGCGTTGCGCAGCGCAAGCGTCTTCTGTGCGGTGAGATCAAAGACGAGGCGATCGGGCAGCGGCTTGATCCCTTCATCCTCGGGCTCTTCGGCCGTGTCGGATGCGCCGTTCACGGACCGGCCGTTGACGACGACGTGATTGGCGCTGTCATCTTCGGACTGCGACGGGTCGCGATCCCCGCCCTCGGCTTCGTCATCGTCATCGCCCGTCTCGACCCGTGGTTCGTCCTCGGGGCGGACAAAGCCGGCTTCGATCTGCAGCTGGCCGTTGGCGCCGAGCGCGACAAACGCCCCGGCGATGGCCTTTTGCGCCGGGTCATAGACCTGGGGGCGATCGCTGAACGCGTCGAGTTCGGCGCCGAGCTGATCGAGCTTGTCCTCGATCTCCTGGTCGGCGTCCTCCATCTCGGCATACTTGGCATCGAGCCCATCATACTCGGCCTTCACCGCGTCATAGCGGGCGATCTCCTCGGCGCTCAACTCCGCCGGCTCGGCATAAACGCGCCGCATGCCGGAGGCGTGGCCGTATGGGAAGCTGATCGCCGCATCGACCCATCTCCAGCCGTCACCGCGAACGGCTTCGGCATCCACTTTCAGCTTTTCGAAGACCAGTTGCTCAAGAAGAGCGGCATCTTGAAACCAGCCGCCGGAATCCTGCTCGAACAGGTCGCGGAGGATGACGCCGCCGGCATTCTCATAGGCTTCGGCACCGACATAGACCGCGCGGCGATCGTCGGCCCGCACGGTGGTCTCGGTCAGGAGGCGCCTGATGTAGTAGGGCTCCTGCATATGCTGGTTGTTATTGATGCGCTCCCAGACCTGCTCCTGGCGGGCATGGTCGTCCGAAATCGAGAACGCCATGATCTGCTCGAGCCGGATTTCATCCTTCTCATAGAGATCGAGCAGTTTTGGCGAGACCGAGGCGAGCTTCAGTCGCTGCTTGACGGTCGCCGCCGACACGAAGAAGCGGGCGGCGATTTCTTCGTGATCGAGTCCCTGGTCGCTCAGTGTCTTGAACGCCCGGAACTGGTCGAGAGGATGGAGATCCGCGCGGTGGAAATTCTCGGCCAGAGAGTCCTCTTCAGCCGATGTCGCCGTGCTTCGATTGACGATGCACGGTATCGGCT
>NZ_RZSF01000643.1:0-1336 GCF_004023325.1 Mesorhizobium sp. M1A.F.Ca.ET.072.01.1.1
GCCGTCGGCGCGGGGATACTGGCAGGCCTTGCGCGGGTATCGCTCGCGGACCGGTTTACCGTGCTTTCAGCCTTCGTCGAAATGGGCATCGAGATGGCGGAGATGGAGGCGCAGCAGCAATCGGCCGATGCTTACTAGCCAAGCCTGCTCAAACTAGCCAAGCCTGCTCGAATGTCGGCGATCACGTATAGCCGCCTTGCGCCCCTTGGGGTCAACCTCCCCAGCCGCCACCACCACCACTATTGCCGCCGCTACCGCCTCCGCCCATCGCTGGAATAACTGGAGGCGGAGCTTCAGTTGTTACCTCCGCCGGTTCGATCGGCTTCTTCGCGGTGACCTTCTTCTGCTTGATCACCTTTGGCGTGGTCGTTGTCCGAACGACTTTTTGCTTCGTCGTCGGCTCCGGTTCGACCTGGGGCGTCACGGCGGTGCACCCCGCGACAGCCAGAACTCCAGTTAGGAATGTTGCGATGATTGCCAGTTTCGATGCCCTGCCCACCATTGCCTCCTTGTTGATCAGAACAAGTCCCGACGCGGATTGGCTTGCTCCCAGACCGCTCTGGCCGTCTTGACCAGTTGAACGTCCAACGAGCCCTCCGCCGAAATCTTTGATTTGAGTTCCCCACGCAGCTGTTTCAGGGCCGCCGTTTTCGCTTTAGCTCCGAACTTCGCCAGCGTGGCCTTGGCATCTGGAATTTCGTTGCGAACATCGAGCGCGGCCGCGAAAGCAAGGTAACGTACGGCGAGAGGCTGGTCCGCCTTGTCGCCCCGCTGCAGTTCCAGAGCCGCGCGATCATATGCGGCCGACTGATCACCGCGGTCGGTCGCTACCTCGAAAAGGCGTTGCGCCTCAGCAAGGTCCTGCTGCACACCGACACCGTCCCTGTACATACGCGCCAAGCTGCCGGGAGCGTAGGGTTGGCCGAGATCCATGGATTTCTGGAAGAGTTCGAGCGCGCTCTTGGGATCCTTCTCAACCCCAGTGCCGGCGAGATAATTTCGGCCGAGCAGGTTCATCGAATACATGTCCTGCCGTTCGACGCCCGCTTTGAGGAAGGCCACGGCGCGAGCCGGATCGGCAGGTACGCCGTTACGACCTTCCGTAAAAATCGCGGCGAGGTCGTTCATGGCATAGGTGTGCCCCATCGCCGCCGCCTTGAGGAGCAGGTCCAGGCCCTTGGTGGCATCACGATCGACGCCATAGCCGTTGAACAAAGCGCGACCCCACGAGGTCATTCCATACGGATCGCCCTTCTCGGACGCTGCGGCATAGAAGGTGTTGGCCTGCTTGCGATTGACGGGCATTCCCGTTCCCGTGGCGTTGAGGTATCCGCTG
>NZ_RZSF01000644.1:0-1328 GCF_004023325.1 Mesorhizobium sp. M1A.F.Ca.ET.072.01.1.1
GCCGCGCTTGGGCTCGGTCCGTGGCGGGTCTTCGCGCGCGTCGTGCTGCCGCAGCTCAGACTGGCCATCTGCGGCGGTTCGCTGCTGGTTGGCCTGCACCTGCTTGCCGAATACGGGCTTTATGTCTTTATCCGCTTCGATACCTTCACCACCGCGATCGTTGACCAGTTCCAGTCGACCTTCAACGGCGCGGCGGCGAACATGCTCGCCGCCGTGCTGGTCGCCTGCTGCTTCGTGCTGCTTGGTGTGGAGGTGATCGTGCGTGGTGAGGAGCGTTATGCCCGCGTCGGCTCCGGGGCGGCGCGCCAGCAGCAGCGTGTCGCCCTCGGCCGCGCCACGCTGCCTTGCTTGCTGCTGCCCGCCGGGACTGCGCTGCTCACGCTCGGCGTGCCCTTTGTGACCGTCGGCCGCTGGCTGCTTGCCGGTGGCGCCGACGTCTGGCGTTGGGACGAGATCAGCCTGGCGCTCGGCCAGACGCTGGTCCTCGCCGTCGCCGGCGCGCTGCTTGCCACGGTCGCCGCAATGCCCATGGCCTGGATCTCGATCCGTGCGCCCGGCCGCTTGCAGCGCCTGCTCGAGAGCTGCAACTACATCGTCGGTTCGCTGCCGGGTGTGGTCGTCGCGCTGGCGCTGGTGACCATCACCGTACGCATCGCCTTGCCGCTCTATCAGACGCTCTTCACCATCCTTTTCGGCTATGCGCTGATGTTCCTGCCGCGCGCGCTGGTCAGCCTGCGCGCCTCGATCGCCCAGGCGCCGGTGGAACTCGAACGCGCAGCCTCGAGCCTCGGCCGCCCGCCGCTCAGGGCGCTATGGTCGACCACGATCCGGCTGTCGGCGCCGGGCGCGGCGGCCGGGATGGCGATGGTGGCGCTCGGCATCACCAATGAATTGACCGCCACGCAGATGCTGGCGCCGAACGGCACCCGCACCCTTGCGATGGCGTTCTGGTCCTACAGCGGCGAGATCGACTACGCCTCGGCCGCCCCTTACGCCTTGATCATGGTAGCGATGTCGCTGCCCATGACCTGGGTGCTCTACGTCCAGTCAAAGCGGATGGCCGGCCGATGAGCTTCCTCGAGCTCCGCGACGTAGCGAAACATTATGGCCCGGTGGCAGCACTTGCCGGCGTCGACCTCACCGTCGAAAGCGGCAGCCGCACCGCGATCGTCGGACCCTCCGGCTGCGGCAAGACCACCTTGCTGAGGCTGATCGCCGGCTTCGAGGCGCCAGACCGCGGCCGCATCGCGCTCGACGGCAAGCTGCTCGCCAATGGCGGGGCGGCGGTGCCGGCACATCGCCGCGGCATCGGCGTGGTGGCGCAGGAC
>NZ_RZSF01000645.1:0-1323 GCF_004023325.1 Mesorhizobium sp. M1A.F.Ca.ET.072.01.1.1
CTCATGCATTCGGTGATCATGTCGGAAGACGGCCAGTTCTGCTTCCATCGCGGCGTCGACCTCGGCGAATTGCGCGGCGTGGTCGACGCCGCGATGGAAGCAGAACTGGCCGTCTTCCGACATGATCACCGAATGCATGAGCACCGGGGCCACATCGTCGATCGATACCCAGCGCCGGTCGTAGCCGGAGAAGGTGACAAGATCCTTCAGCATCAGCGTCGAAACCGGATGCACAAAGGGCGGCAGATAGAGAAAGGTGAGCGCGACCGGCATCGCGGCCAGCACGATCGCCGCGACCAGGCAGCGCCGGCCAAGGCGCTTGAGACCGGCGCGGTTCAGGCGCCGCGGCCGTGCCATGTCCAGCCCTTCGCTTTCATGTTCGACGATCGGTTCCGTCAAGCCGCCCCACCCGTGCCACCCGCTACTTCGGCATAATGGCGCGAGGCTGCTTGCGCAACGTCTGAGTGTCGGCTACCGGTCCCGGCCATGTTGAAAGACGACCAGGTGGCCTTCGAATCCGCGCTTTTTACGCGCGCCGCAGCAGTCGAGGTCCTGCTGCGGCAGGTCTTCGATGCGCCTCTGCTCTCCGGCGAGATCGCCCGGCCGGAACGCCTGATGGCGGCGATGCGCCATGGCGTGCTCAACGGCGGCAAGCGGCTCCGCCCTTTTCTGGTGATGGAAAGCGCGGCGCTGTTTTCGGCAAATGACGAGGCGGCGCTGCGCGTCGCCGCCGCGCTCGAATGCGTGCATTGCTATTCGCTGATCCATGACGATCTTCCTGCCATGGACGACGACGATCTGCGCCGCGGCCAGCCGACGGTGCACAAAGCTTTCGACGAGGCAACCGCGATCCTTGCCGGCGACGCGCTCTTGACTTTGGCCTTCGACATCATCGCCGACGAGGCGACCGCGTTGCCGGCCGAGCGACGGGCGGCGCTGGTGCTGGCGCTCGCCCGTGCCGCCGGAGCCGGCGGCATGGTCGGCGGCCAGACGCTCGACCTCGAGGCCGAGCGCAAGCGGCCGGACGAGGCCGGCATCATCCGTCTGCAGGCGATGAAGACAGGCGCGCTGATCCGTTTCGCCTGCGAGGCAGGCGCCATGATCGCCGGCGCATCCGCCGTCGACCGTGAAAGGCTGGCGGAGTTCGGCTCGTCGATCGGTCTTGCCTTCCAGCTTGCCGACGACCTGCTCGACCTCACCGCCGACGCAAAGCAGATGGGCAAGGCGACCAAGAAGGACGCCGCTGCCGGCAAGGCGACACTTGCTGCGCTGCACGGCGCCGACTGGGCGCGCGAGCAGCTTCACGGCCTCATCGCCCAGGCG
>NZ_RZSF01000646.1:0-1318 GCF_004023325.1 Mesorhizobium sp. M1A.F.Ca.ET.072.01.1.1
CTTGTAGGGCAGGGCAGCGCGCAGTTTCTCGACAACGCGCCCGTCGCCGACCAGCGGCCGGCCCGAAAGGCGGCGGATTCTGGCGCGCACCAGCGCCAGCGACACCTGTCCTGCTAGGAGCTCGTCATAGGCCAGGCGCCGCCAGGCCGCACCCTCGACGGCAACGTCGATCGGGTCCTTGGGATAGTGGATGCGGGTCAGCGCAGCGCCGAAGGACGGAAAGGTGTGGCGGCGCATGAAGGCGTCGTCCTGCCATTCCGGCAGTTCCGGCAAGCGGCCGAGCGCCTGTCCGATGGCGCGGCGCAGCACTTTTGCGGACAGGCCGGCGGTTAGCGGATAGACGGGCTCGACCAGCGGCAGGCCCTCGGCCTCGTCGAGCGGCGCGATATGGTCGGGATGAACCATGGTCGGGCGGCCGTTGAACCATTCCATGCGGCCGGAGATTACGACGCGCTCGCCCTCAGGCAGCATCTTCTGCAGATAGGCGGCATGGGCATGGAAGAAGGTCAAGGCGATCTCGCCGGTGTCGTCATGGGCATAGATCCGGTAGGGCACGGACCTGTTGCCGCGCGGCGGCGGCTGGTGGCGGTCGACCCGTACCTCGAGTGTTACGATCTGGCCTTCGGCCGACAGCGCGATCCCAGGCCGGTTGCGGCGGTCGATCACGGTGTTGGGGAGCACGAACAGAAGATCGGCGGCGCGCGCGGCGCGGTCGCCGAGATCGGCCGGCACGACACGCTCGATCATGGTCCCGACCTTCTGGCCGACGCCGGTGAGCGAAGTGATCGGGACGAAGAGGGGATCGAGGATGGAAGGACGCATCTCGTCAGCTTATGTCGCGGCCGCCGCAGCGCAAAGGCTGACACCGTCCTCTATCCACGCTATATGCGCCGCTTCGAACAGGGATGCAGCGCGATGACCGGGACGCAGCGATCAAGCGAGGGCCTGGACGTCCGCCGCCGCAAGCTGCTGTTTCGCTCCTGGCACCGCGGCATGCGCGAGATGGATCTCATCCTGGGATCCTTCGCCGATGCCGAGATCGGCGTCTTGACCGCCGGCGAAATCGACCAATATGAAAAGCTCCTCGAAATCCCCGACACCGAATTCCTGCCGATGATCACCGGCGAGCGCCCGGTTCCGCCCGATATCGATTGCGCGGTGCTGCAGAAGATCCTGGCGTCGCGCCGGACCATGACATTTTGAAAGAAGCATGAGTCTCATTCCCTCAATTGGCCTGCCGAAGGGCCGCGCCGGCCAGTTCATCGTCGATGGCGTCGCCGACGGTTACGAAGCTTTCGCGCTGGCGCGGCCCTTCGGC
>NZ_RZSF01000647.1:0-1308 GCF_004023325.1 Mesorhizobium sp. M1A.F.Ca.ET.072.01.1.1
GCTCGAACTGCGTTTGCTGCGCCGGCGGCAGCGTCTCGCGCATGTTGTCGAACGCCTGATTGATGCGGGCCATCTGACGCCGCATTTCCAGGGGGGTCTGCGCCATATCCAAATCTCCTATCAGTGCGTTCAATTCTCTCATACCGGGATGGGACAGGAAAGACGTTTGCGCCGGCTGGTCGGCTCCGCGCTGCCCGGCAGGTCGTGCCTGTCCCGCCCCGGCTCGATGGTGATGGAACTGACGAATGGTGTTGCCGATCGACTCGGCCGCTGTAAGCGCCTGACCCACCACGCCAACCGCGCGCATCGCAGTGACGGTCTTTTGCCACGCGGCCGCGATTGTATCACCGTTGGCGACAAGCGCCTGCTGATCGATCCGGCGCTGCCGTTTGGCCTCAACCCGCTCGATCGTCTTTGCGCTGACTTGATAGCGAGGATCACGCTGGGCCCGGCTATAAGCTCCGGCATGCTCCTTTGTGAAGGGCCGCGTCATCGCGTGATCCATCCGCCGCGTCGCGACCATCGCAATGCCGTTCTCGCGTGCTTTCTCCGCAAACGTCTCGCGCCAGGCCAGGAGATCTGGCTTGTAGAACTTCAGCCGCTCACCGTCGGCTGACCGTGCCTGCACCATCGCATGGATATGAACATGCTTGGTGTCCTTGTGATGCGCCAGGGCGAATTTGTATCCCGGCGCGCGCTCCTCGATCACGGCGCGCGCCGCAGCCATGACGGCGTTGGCGTCGGTGCCGGCCCTCGCCGAAAAAAGCAGGTGATAGGCATTGCGGCGCTCACGGCCTGAAAGCTGGGGACGCCATTGTTCATAGACCGACGCCGCTGCCTTGGCGGGGTTCTTTATTCCCCGAACTGGTTCGCCATTCGCATGGCGAACTTGCCTGTGCGTACGGATGAACTTCTGCAGGAAATACGTCGCTTTGCGTTCATGGCCGACGGCGGCGGTCACCTCGGCTGTAGCCGCAACGCCGGATGCAGCCATGCCCTCGGACAACCGCGCCTCTATTCTGTCGAGCGCCTTGCTGCGTGAATTCTCCCGGCGGCCCGCGAGCACCTTGGCAAGGGGCGCCGCGCGTTCATCGGTGTGCGCGTAGACCTCCACGGTCTGGCCGTCCCGCGCATAGACGAATGGCTTTGACCCAAATGCCTGGTTCAGCCCCTCGCTCAATGCATTGTCAGTAACCTCGCCCGTCAGTTCGAAACGTACTTCAATAAAATTGGTATTTTCCAGCGGCGGTTCGAATGTCTCGCAAAAAGTCTCCAGGAATGCCTTTTGCGCAGCGCTCGTCGCAAGGA
>NZ_RZSF01000648.1:0-1288 GCF_004023325.1 Mesorhizobium sp. M1A.F.Ca.ET.072.01.1.1
AATCGGGATCCAGCGCCGTTGCCCGCGACGGCTTCCAGGAACTGGTCAGCGAAGTAGCCCTCGCCAAGGCCGGCGTCGTCATGGGGCTGGAGGTCTCGCGCCTGGCCCGCAACTCCGCCGACTGGCACCGGCTGCTTGAGCTGTGCGCCCTGACCAGCACCCTCATCCTCGATGAGGATGGCGTCTACGATCCGGCCAGCTTCAACGACAGACTTCTTTTGGGTTTGAAAGGAACGATGTCGGAAGCGGAGTTGCACTTCCTCAAGGCGCGCATGCCCGGCGGCCAACTCAACAAGGCAAGCCGCGGCGATCTGAAGATAGGGCCGCCAGTGGGCTTGGTCTACTTGCCCGATGGCACCCTCGCACTCGACCCGGACGCCGAGGTGCAGGCCGCGCTCCGCATGGTGTTCACGACCTTCGAGCGCCTGGGCAGCGCAACCAGAACCGTCAAGTTCTTCCTCGACGAAGGCATTCTGTTCCCGCGACGACTGCGCAAGGGACCGCACAAAGGCGAACTCATGTGGGCGCCGCCACGGCACGCCCGCATCCTCCAGGTCCTGCATAATCCGAGATATGCCGGCGCCTTCGTTTACGGTCGAACGCGTGGACGGCCCCGGCCGGGCGGCGGCGTCTCTCAGATCAAGGTGGATATGGCTGACTGGCGGTTCGTCATGCCCGACCTGCATCCGGGTTATATCGACTGGGAGCGCTTCAAGGCCAACCAGGAGCGTCTCGCTGCCAATGCACAAGCCTATGGAATGCAGCGCCGCGCCGGGCCGGTCCGCGAAGGATCCGCCTTGCTCCAAGGCAGAGTTCTCTGCGGCCTTTGCGGCGGGCGCATGGGCGTCCATTACAGCCAGGAGCACGGTCAGCCTGTCCCGACCTATATCTGCCAGGAGACTGCCACCCGTCGCGGCGGCAAGGTCTGCCAGTCCGTGCCCGGCAAAGTCGTCGACCCGGCGGTGGGTGCATTGCTTGTCGAGCTGATGACGCCGATGACCCTTGAGGTCACCCTGGCGGTGCAGCGCGAGCTTGAGGCACGCGCCGCCGAGATGGACACGTTGCGCCGACAGCATATCGAGCGGACGCGTCATGATGCCGAGCTCGCCCGGCGCCGCTACATGAAGGTCGATCCCGACAATCGCCTCGTTGCCGACACTCTCGAGGCCGAGTGGAACGAGAAGCTGCGGCTCCACACCGACGTCGTCGAGGACTATGAACGACGCGCGCCCGAGGAAGCCGCTCGACCCGCTCGCGGCTGCGCTGCTGCGTCGGCGCTCGCCGGGGC
>NZ_RZSF01000649.1:0-1279 GCF_004023325.1 Mesorhizobium sp. M1A.F.Ca.ET.072.01.1.1
ACCCCCATCTGTCCTGCCGGCCATCTCCCCCCTTGCGGGGGAGATGGCCGGCAGGACAGATGGGGGTGGGCGGGAACGCCGGCCTTCGAAAATTTGCGATCGGCCCGACGCTAATGGCCAAATCGCGCGTTCAGTTCATCTGTCAGAATTGCGGCTCGGTGCATCAGCGCTGGGCCGGCAAATGCGATGCCTGCGGCGAGTGGAACACACTGGTCGAGGAAGGCACCGCGGGCGGCATCGGCTCGGGGCCGGCCAACACCCGCAATGTGCGCAAGGGCCGCGCCGTGGTGCTCACCAGCCTCTCCGGCGACATCGAGGACGCGCCGCGCATCGTTTCCGGCATCGGCGAACTCGACCGCGCCACCGGCGGCGGCTTCGTGCGCGGCTCCGCCCTTCTGGTCGGCGGCGATCCCGGCATCGGCAAGTCGACGCTGCTGACGCAGGCCGCAGCCGCTTTGGCCTCGAAAGGCCACCGCATCGTCTATGTTTCGGGTGAGGAAGCTGTCGCGCAGATCAGGCTGCGTGCTCAGCGCCTCGGTGTCGCCTCGACGCCGGTCGAACTCGCCGCCGAGACCAATGTCGAGGACATCCTCGCGACAATCGCCGACGGCAAGCGGCCCGATCTGGTGATCCTCGATTCCATCCAGACGCTGTGGACCGATCTTGCCGATTCGGCGCCCGGCACGGTCACCCAGGTGCGCGCGGCCGCTCAGGCGATGATCCGCTATGCGAAATCCACCGGCGCCGCGATCGTGCTCGTCGGCCATGTCACCAAGGAAGGCCAGATCGCCGGCCCTCGCGTCGTCGAGCACATGGTCGACGGCGTGCTCTATTTCGAGGGCGAAGGCAACCACCACTTCCGCATCCTGCGCACGGTGAAGAACCGCTTTGGGCCGACCGACGAGATCGGCGTCTTCGAGATGTCGGACAAGGGCCTGCGCGAGGTCGCCAATCCATCCGAGCTGTTCCTCGGCGAGCGGCATGCGAAGTCGCCCGGCGCCGCCGTCTTCGCCGGCATGGAAGGCACAAGGCCGGTGCTGGTCGAGATCCAGGCGCTGGTGGCGCCCTCTTCGCTCGGCACGCCGCGCCGCGCCGTCGTCGGCTGGGACGGCGCGCGGCTCTCTATGGTGCTGGCGGTGCTGGAAGCGCATTGCGGCGTCCGTTTCGGCCAGCACGACGTCTATCTCAACGTCGCCGGCGGCTACCGCATCTCGGAGCCGGCGGCCGACCTCGCGGTCGCCGCAGCATTGGTTTCGTCGCTCACCGGTCTTGCCCTTCC
>NZ_RZSF01000064.1:0-26036 GCF_004023325.1 Mesorhizobium sp. M1A.F.Ca.ET.072.01.1.1
TCCACCGCCGTGCCGAATTCGGCATTGTCGGTGATCAGGATAGACTGCGCCGACGCGTCATGCTCGGCTTGCGCCAGCAGATCGGCGGCGATCCAGTCCGGATCGTTGTCCGCGTCTGCCACAACCAGCACTTCCGACGGCCCGGCAATCATGTCGATGCCGACGCTGCCGAACACCTGGCGCTTGGCTGCCGCGACATAAGCATTGCCCGGCCCGACGATCTTGGCGACCGGCCGGATCGTCTCGGTGCCATAGGCGAGCGCGGCGACGGCTTGCGCGCCGCCGACGCGGTAGATCTCGGAGACGCCGGCAAGGTCGGCCGCAACCAGAACCAACGGATTGATGACACCGCCCGAGGCCGGCACCACGATCACGATGCGCTCGACTCCGGCGACCTTGGCCGGCACCGCGTTCATCAGCACCGAGCTCGGATAGCTCGCTGTGCCGCCGGGCACATAGAGCCCCACGGCATCGATCGCGGTCCAGCGCGAGCCGAGCTCGACGCCGGCGGCGTCCGTGTAGCGGTCGTCCTTCGGCTTCTGCCGCTCGTGATGGGAGCGGATGCGGTCGCGTGCGAATTCGAGCGCCTCGACTGTGGCTGGGTCGGCCGCGGCGTATGCCTTTTCGATGTCGGCCCTGGAGACGGCGATGCCGAGCCTGTTGAGATCGGCCTTGTCGAATTTCAGCGTGTAGTCGATGAGCGCCTTGTCGCCTGCGGCGCGCACGCGCGCGACGATGTCGCGCACCACCGCTTCGACGTCGGCCGACACTTCGCGCTTGGTGGTGAGGAATGCCGAAAAACGGAGCTCGAAATCGGCGTCGGTTTGGCTAAGCGTGATGGCCATCGTCGGTGCTCAGGTCCTGTGAACCGGGCGCGAGGTGGCTTCCCAGGAGCCGCCGACATCGGCGAGCCGCGCCTCGATGCACTCGACGTCGAGCATGATCGTGCCGCCTCCGGAAAAAACCAGCTCGATGATGCCGGCCGGCTTGCTGAATGCGACGAAGCTGACCGCCAAGAGCGACAGTATCTCCGCCGGCTTGTCGCGGGCGATGCCGCTGGTCTTGGCGCCCAGCACGCGGTCGAAATGCAGCACGCACTGGCGCCGTTCATTGTGCTGGCGGAAGAAGCCGGACCTCGCCTCCCAGACGAAGCGGTTCATGGTCAGCACGAAACGTTTGGCCGCCGGCAGGTATTCGAGGTCGGAGACCTTCATCACGGCGTCCTGGACGTGGGCCGAGATGATGCTCAGATCCTGGTCGTCGAGCGCGATGAGCTTGAGGGCCATGCGGAATGCGCACCTGAAGGTTGATTAGTCAATCTTCTGTTATGCGGTCTTTCCGCTCTGCGCAACCGAGGCGCTTTGTCAGCCCGAAATCCGCTCGATCACCGCGCCGCAGCCGGAAAGCTTCTCCTCCAGGCGCTCGAAACCGCGGTCGAGGTGGTAGACCCGGTTGACGGTGGTTTCGCCTTCGGCGGCAAGGCCTGCGATGACCAGCGACACCGAGGCCCGCAGGTCGGTCGCCATGACCGGCGCGCCCTTCAGCTTGGCGACGCCCTCGACGATCGCCGTCTGGCCGGACAGCGTAATGTGGGCGCCGAGGCGGGCAAGCTCCTGCACATGCATGAAGCGGTTCTCGAAGATCGTCTCGGTGATGCGCGACTTGCCCTTCGCCATCGTCATCAGGCCCATGAACTGCGCCTGCAGGTCGGTCGGGAAGGCGGGGAAGGGCGCGGTCGTCACATCCACCGGTGCGATGCCGGCGCCGTTGCGCTTGACGCGGATGCCGGCATTGGTCGGCGTGATCTCGGCGCCGGTCTCGGCAATGACGTCGAGCGCGCTCTGCAACAGGTCGGGGCGCGCGCCTTCCAGCACCACGTCGCCGCCGGTCATCGCCACCGCCATGGCATAGGTTCCGGTCTCGATGCGATCGGGAATGACGCGCACGCGCGCCCCCGACAGCGCCTCGACGCCCTCGATGGTGATGGTGGAGGTGCCGGCGCCGTGGATCTTGGCGCTCATGGCGATCAGGCATTCGGCGAGATTGACGATTTCCGGCTCGCGGGCGGCGTTTTCGAGTACCGTCTCGCCCTTGGCGAGTGAGGCCGCCATCATCAGCACATGGGTGGCGCCGACCGACACTTTCGGGAACACGTAGCGGTTGCCGTGGAGACGACCGTTCTTGGTTTTGGCGACGACATAGCCGTTGTCGACGTCGAGCTCGGCGTCCAGCGCCTGCAGGCCTTCGAGGAAGAGGTCGACCGGGCGCGTGCCGATGGCGCAGCCGCCCGGCAGCGACACCTTGGCCTCACCCATGCGGGCAAGCAGCGGGCCGATAACCCAGAAGGAGGCGCGCATCTTGGACACCAGCTCGTAGGGCGCGGTGGTGTCGACGATGTTGCGGGCGGAGAAATTGATGGTGCGCGAATAGCCCTCCTGCTGCTTCTCGCGCCGGCCGTTGACGGAATAGTCGACGCCGTGATTGCCGAGGATGCGGATCAGTTGCTCGACATCGGCCAGATGCGGCACGTTTTCGAGCGTCAGCGTGTCGTCGGTGAGCAGCGAGGCGATCATCAGCGGCAGCGCCGCGTTCTTGGCGCCCGAAATCGGAATGCTTCCGGCAAGCTTATTGCCGCCGACAATTCTGATGCGATCCATGAAAGAACGTCCCCTCGGCCCGGACGGGCCGGTTTCAATCGGTTGAGTATATCCGGCTCTAGACTATCGGCCGGTGCGGTTCAAGAAATAGGATTTCCCCATCTGTGGACCGAGTGTGATCGGCCAGTGTGGCTGATTTCGGTTAGTCCTTGTGCATTTTTCCAGCAGTCGGCAATCCTTCCGGCCGATCGTCAGCATTGCCATCCCGTCGCGAACGCGCCTGCGCCTTTCGCTTCGGCAGGTTGGCACGCAGCGCCTCGGCCAGCCGGTCCTTGCGCTCGCCGTCGCGTTTTTTCGGCGGATTTGGCTTGTCGTTCATCGCCGGTCCTCGCCGGCGGATAGCCGGCTGTGGTTCAGGCATAGTTAACATTGTGGCGCCGCCATGTCATCGAAGCCTGCTCGCAAGCGGCTTCCACAGCCGCGGCATTCGACACATGCCGCGGCAAAACTGCGCAGCGATTTCGGACGACGAGATGCTTCGTTTTAAGGTTTTCTTGGCCTTGCGCTTGCCGGTTCGTTATGGCAGAAGCGCCGCCATCGCAGGCTGCGGTAGCTCAGTGGTAGAGCACTCCCTTGGTAAGGGAGAGGTCGAGAGTTCAATCCTCTCTCGCAGCACCAGTCGATTGCGTTGACACCTTTGCTTGAAAATGGGCGGACAGCGGCATCGCCCTTCGTTGATGTACACTTGGTCGGTTGCGGGTCAATTTGCGGTAACGGTCGCTCGGAACTTCCATGACCGCGACGTGATCAAGGTTTGCGTATCGCGCTCGGTAGTAGCCCTCCTCCTCAATTTCAGCGAAAGTAGATTGGGGAACTTTAAAGGCTTTAGCCTCCAATCCGAAAAAAGTGCCGGCGCTTCCGCTATCCAGAAAATTCCACTCGTCCTCTCCGTTGAGGTATGTGACACGAACAAAAGAGACCATCCGTGCGGCCTCCTCTTCGCCGATCTTTGCAACTATAATCTCACATTCGTTCTTCAATTTTTCGGAAAGATCGGTTACCGCAAACTCATCAAGTGCTCGATACACTTCTGGTCTGTAATATTGTGGCGTCGGTTGAACGTCATCGCCAATCATTTCGACGGATTGGATGCATTTCGGATTAACGAGAGCAATCTTATTGTCGAGACTGAAACAGTAAAGCCACCGACTATTATCTCGGCCTGTAGGAGGGCTGTTGATTTGAAATAAGATATCGACACGAGTCTGTTCATCAATGGGATACTTGCGTACTCCAACCGCCGTTCTTAACTTTAGCGTCCCGTACAGAATATTATGGCGAAAAAGTACCGAGTCTCTCGTTGGCTGATCCTCAATATCGTCACCGATGTAAAATAATTGCTCAGTTGTGCACCTCAACGCTAAGCAGAGATTATTTATTTGTTCAGCGCTCAACGGTTCTTTTCCTGTTTCCCACCGGGAAACAGTCTGTCGAGTCGTCCCAACATCTGTGGCCAGATCTTCCTGGCTGATTCCCAAACGAGTACGAAGTTCGCGAAGGGAGAAGGCTACACGCACTCCATTCGAAAATTGGGGGGCGGTCATAATGGATACCTCCTTCTCATGTCACTTGTCCGGTCTGATAGAGCGAACGAATCCCTAAGCTCCTTCTCGAGCAGGTTCGCAAGGTATGGGCTGTAGTGAATCCGCGCTTCCTGAACATTCGCCAGTTTCGCTGTTTCCCTGTAAATTTAGAACAGCCTTTTTGCCGCCTTTTGCCGCCAATTACCCGCCCTCAGGGGATCATGGTGCTGATTTTGAGGCTGGTGCGGGCTCGGCAGCCGCGTCATTGACGCTTCGGCAAACATAGGAGGGGCAAGATCTGCACACGCGAGCCAGGGGGCCGGCGCGGTAGCAACGTCAAGAGCGCAATGGGTCAGGCTCTTATCTGAGGTGTGTTTCTCGGTCTCGATCTCGTGGACGGTGCCGGCCTGAGTAGATGGTCAGCATCTTCGCATTCGGCAATGAGGACGCGCATCTGATCCGAAAATACCCTCAAGCCCGCCTGTGTTCGGCGGGCGCGGGTTAGTCTATCTGCCTCGTTTAGCTCAGTTTGCCGTCGAGAATTGCCAATTGCTCTCCCAACGTGGCGATCAAGGCCGATACGCGTTTGCGCACTCGCGGGTCAATATTCATCAGAGCTTCGATCAGCCGTCGTCCTTCCGCACTGGCAATGAAGTCTAAGCGCTCATCGATCAGTAGAGGTGGAGTGCTACTACTTATCTCGTTGTTTCCCGGCAGGCCTTGGAAGAAACGGCTGACAGGAACGCCGAGCGAGCTGCCGATCTCGAAGAGCATCGAGGCGCTCACGCGATTCCTCGCGTTCTCGTATTTCTGAAGCTGTTGGAAGCTGATGCCTATCGACCGAGCAAGCTGCGCCTGCGAAATGTCCGACTGGACGCGAACCGCGGCTATCTGCCTACCGACATGCTGATCGGCAGAATGAGGGCGACTGTCGACGCGTGGCTCCTGCCAAGCCTTGAAGAGGTCGGATTTCGATTCCGGCGAGTTTTTTCGGAATTCCACCTCCCGCCCGGCGGCAGGGGAGTTGCAGGCCGCACCGCACGGCTCCGGAGCCTCCCGGCTGGCGCTTGTCTTAGCCAAGCCGGCCGATATCCTCTAGGGCGGAACGTATCTGCGGCCAAGGAAGCTCAGCATCTTCCTTTGAAGTCTGTCCTTCCCTAAGCACGGCATCCAGCTTGGCCGCGACCCCGGCTAAGGAATTAGCGGGGGTTTCCGATAATAGGTAAAGCAATGCTTCCGCTCGAGCAGCAGCCTCGCGCTCAGCGCGCAACGTGGCGGTATAGCCAACTTCCCTGTCGGCGGTATCCCAGCGCATCTGATGCGCCGCGAACTCGGCTTCAGCCTTCGCGTGAGCCGCATCGTTTTCTTGGCTGAGATCGAGCACTTCATGAAGCGCCTCAAGTGAATGCGCCGTCATTCTCTCGCCGTCGCGCAGCAGGATGGTCGCACAAGGAACGCCGACGGTTTCGACGAGCTTCCGCTCAAGGCGGTGTTGCTGAAGGCACAGTTGCTCGGTTTCGTCGTGGGCTGCCTGCCATTCGCGCCACACCGCCATCGCCGGATCGGCGGATTGATCCGTTCCGGAATGATTGCCGTCGACCGCTCGTGGCTGCTCTCCCGAGTTTGGCGTTCCAGGAAGTAACCTGCTGCGGGTGACGCGGGCCAAAGTCATGCTATTGTCGGAATCACCCATGATCCGAGCTCCCTGAAGCTAGGCGTGGTCAGGCTGGCCTGGGTGTGCCGCACCTCGGTCAGCCGCTCTGGATATCACCTCGACTACCGGGGTCACTCCAGAGGGAATTGATGGAAAAAACATCAAAGTGACTTTGTAAATGTCAATAGAAAATCTATCAAATAATCCCGCGGTCGTCACCACGAGACAGATCAAGGCGGCAAGGGCATTGCTGGGCTGGTCTCAAGGAGATTTGGCAGAGCGCTCTGCGGTTTCAGAACCGACGATTGCGCGTCTGGAAGCCGAAGATGGCCCGCTTGGCGGTCGCCCAGAAACGGCGACGAAGATCATCAACGCTTTGGTAGCCGCAGGTATCGAATTCATTCTGGAGAACGGTGGCGGCCCGGGCGTGCGCCAGATTAGAAGGCTGCCAACCGCACACCGGTGAGGCTGTAGTCGCATAGGCTGACGGCTAATTCCCTCTCGTCTGTAAGGCTCTCTATTCCACGACAAAACCCCGCGAGAAAACGATGAGTTGAGTTGTTTGTCGGTACGCTGAACGCAGTGCAAGGTTCCTGCTGCTTTCGGCCGAGGTCCGGAATTTGAACAGCGGCGACCGTGATCGGCTAAAGACCTATGTGGTCCTACACTCATGAAATCGGCAGGGGCCGTCAGTGAGGGTATGGCGGAGAAGGCCTGGTTCTGGGCGATAGAGGCTTACCTTAACGATGCGATATTCGCCCAATGTCGGTCCGAACCGGATCGTCGCGTTGTTGGTGTGTTGTCTGGGGACTTGATACGGCTGGCGCTCGCATTGAGGAGATATGCAGGTGGGTCTACCGCAGTTCGCGCCAGGCCCTATGAAAGGGGGGGCGCAGAACACACGCTGGCGCCATTGATACCCTTCAATCTCTGCGAGAAGGAGACCGACATTGTCCATGTGCCTGCCGATCATGCGCCACCTGAAATCCCCTGACCTGTTCGGCGCGATCGATCGTGTGCCGGCGCTTGGCACGCCGGTTGGCGGGAGCACGTTCGAGGTCTTCAATCCATCGACGGGCGAATTGTTGGCGGAACTTCCCGACATGGGAGTCGATGAGACACGCGCGGCGATCGACAAGGCCTATGGCGCTCAGGCCGAATGGGCGGGGCGGACCGCCCGGGAGCGCAGCGAAATGCTGTGGCAGTGGCATCAGCTGATCGTCACCCACACCGACGATCTCGCGGCGATCCTCACCGCGGAGATGGGCAAGCCGCTCGCCGAAGCCAAATCGGAAGTCTCGCACGCGGCGGCGTATCTGCAGTGGTATGCCGAGGAGGCCAATCGCATCTATGGCGAGACGATCTCGGCACCGTCGACGGACCGCCGCATGCTGGTGATCAAGCAGCCGATCGGCGTCGTCGGCACGATCACACCATGGAACTTTCCCGCATCGATGGTGGCGCGCAAGATCTCGCCGGCGCTGGCGGCAGGCTGCGCCATTGTGCTTAAGCCTGCCGAACAGACGCCGCTTGTCGCAGGCGCCATGTTCGCGCTCGCCGCCGAGGCCGGCTTTCCCGATGGTGTCGTGAATCTCATCTATGCCTCGGAGGGTGCCGCGGTGGGGCGCGAGCTCTGCCACAATCCCAAAGTGCGCAAGATCAGTTTTACCGGCTCGACCGAGGTCGGACGCCTGCTCATGCGCCAGTGCTCGGACCAGATCAAGAAGGTCAGTCTCGAGCTCGGCGGCAATGCGCCTTTCATCGTCTTCGACGACGCCGACATCGATGCCGCCGTGGACGGGGCGGTGCAGGCGAAGTTCCGCAATGCCGGCCAGACCTGCGTTTCGGCGAACCGACTTTACGTCCAATCGGACGTTCATGATGAGTTCGTCGACAAATTCGTCCGGCGGGTCGGCGAGCTTCAGGTCGGTGACGGTTTCAATCCCGGCGTCGCCATCGGCCCGCTGATCGACAGCCGGGCGCTCGCCAAGATCGAATCCCACATCGCCGATGCCGTGGCAAAGGGCGGCACGATCCGGTGCGGCGGAGGCCGGATTGCCAGGGACGGCACGTTTTTCCAGCCGACGGTCCTTACCGACGTCTCCAGCGCGATGACGGTGGCGCAGGAGGAGACATTCGGGCCATTGGCCCCCGTCATCCGTTTCGAGGATGCCGATCAGGTCGTGCGTGAGGCCAACGACACCATCTACGGACTAGCCGCCTATTTCTATGCGTCCAACCTGAAGCGCGTCTGGCGCGTGGCGGAGGCCCTGGAATACGGCATGGTGGGCATCAACACCGGGCGCATGTCCTCGGAAGCGGCACCCTTCGGTGGCGTCAAGCAGTCCGGCATCGGGCGGGAGGGGTCCCGCCACGGCCTCGAGGATTACCTTGAGATGAAATATCTCTGCATGGGCGGCATCTGAGACGCAGAGATTTGAACCGCAGCACTCGCCAGGTTGTCGGCGGGGTTGGGCTGCTGGTCGCGCCGCTCAGTTGTTGAAATGGGACAAGTGAAAGCCGGTCTCGTCCTGCAACTCGGACAATCCTTCCTCGGCCGAGCGGAACATGTCTTCGAAAGCCAATTCATGTTCGAAGACGACGCCGCCGACGCGGATGGCGAGCACGTCCTTGTCGCCTTTCGGCGCGAAATAGATCTGCCCGACCGCTTCCCGGACGCGCTTGCCAATCTCTTTGGCGTCCTCCTCGGTCGCGCCCGCGAGGAAAACACCGAACATCGCCGTTCCGATGCGGCCGATCAGATCCTCCTTGCGCACAGAGGACCTGATCGCGGTGGCGATCAGCCGCAAGGCTTCGTCGCCCCATTCGAGGCCGAAGCGCAAATTGATCGCCGATAGATGCTCCGGATGGATGACGAGAAAAGCGCCGGAGCGCGGCCCGGCCGGTCTGGCGGCTCGCCTGTCGACCATCGACGTGAACACGGCACCGTTCAGGCAGCCGGTCAGATGGTCGTAGGTGCCGGATCTGGTGAGCTCCTGCCGGTAGCGGCGGATCTCGACTTCTCTCCAGCCGAGCAAGGCAAAAAGCGGCAGACCGATGATGATGGGCAGAAGGGCGGCCGTGATGACGCTGCGGCCGAACGGCGTCAACGCGTCGCTGAGCAGCAGCAGATAGTTGAGGCCGAGCGACAGGCCGACGCAGCCGGCGGTGCCCAGCAGGGTCAGCCAGACGACATGCTTCCAGGCCTCTGCCGGCGCGGTCTCGGTTTTTATACTCACTGGCCAATCTCCTGTTGGACGCATTGGCTTAAAGGCGGTGTGTTACGATTTCCGTTTCAGCGTGGCCTACAATTTGAAGGAAATCAGTGTCTTTCTCCCTGGATGGCGTCGGCGGCTGCGGCCCGGTTCTCGCTGCGATGTGATTCGTCGCTGAAACGGGTCAGCGTTTGGTAGGATCGCCGAGCTGCTTTAGCCATTCCGTTTTTACGCAATGCCGCAGGCAAGGCCGTTGCGCCTTTCCGGGTCTGCCCTATTGCGGCGGGCCGAAGACACCCATCTCGGCAGCCCTGGCGACGGATTCGGCTTTGCCGTAGATGCCCGAGGGAGACGCCATCGCCCAGCCATTGGCAACCAGCCAGGCGCCGACATCCTGTTTGCCGAGCATGCACGGCGCGGCGATGGCAAAACGGTCGGCATCGGGCGGCAAGACGCATTTGAGCGCCCGGCCGCGCAGCCAGGCATTGAAGGCGGCGCGGGCGCGCTGCCCGCAGGGCCAGATGGCGTCGCCGAACGCGCAGGTTTTGGCGGGATCGACCTCGATGGTCCCGCTGACGATCACCCTGCGCCCCATGGCCTCGAAGATCGCGGACGAGGTGGCGATCGGGCGATAAAGCAGCGTCTCATGCCAGTCCTGCGGCATCGACGTCTTCGGCGGCACGGCGAGGCCGAGCTCGCCGAGCGGAGGGCGGGGCTCGATGCGCTCGATCCTCGCCACGTCGAGCGGCGGCGGCGCGATGAGGTGCTCGGCTATCCTGCGCGCCGGCTGGCCTGGCCGCGTGTCGTGGACGGCGATGCGCGAGGCATGTCGGGCCTCGCTCGCGACCTGGGCAGGCGGGGAGGGCAGGTCCGGCGGCAACCGGTGCCTCGACGCGGCGACCAGCAGCGCGCCGGCGACAAGCCCGAGGCTGCCGAGCGTCGTGGCAAGCCGGCCGGTCGATTTCGCCTCGCCCAAAGCGCGCCTCGTCGTTTCACCGGATCATACATTAGGCGCCGATGACATCGCTTGAAAAGCAAGGCTTTGCGTTAAATCTCGAGCAACCAATGCGGCCTACAATCGAGCATCGGATGTCGAGGGGGATGACATGACGCGCAAGCCGACACTGCTCTTTGCCTTCCCGGCACTCATGCTGTTCCTGCTGGCGGCGGAACGGACGGCGACGTTCCTGCTCGGAACCTATTCGGCCAGCCCGACCATGTGGCGCATCTGGCTCGAGCTTCGCCCCTTCTCGACGATGGTCTGGCAGCAGGTCGACTTCTATCTCGGCGGCTCGATGGCCATCGATGCCGCCGTCATCATAGTTGCGTCAGGCGTCTGCTGGATGGCTTGCCATGCGAAAAGATCGGCCGGCTTCTTCCTCGCCAACCATGCCGCGCTGATGTTCGCCGGTCTGATGATAGCGGCCGGCAGCCATTCGGAAACGGCGAGCACGATCGCCAACTTCACGGCGCCGCGCGGCTTTCAATTCTCGCTGGCGATCGACTTCAGCTTGAAAAACTGCATGGTGCTGTGCCTTGGCTTTGCGGCCTGCGGCTATTGCCATGTCGCCTTCCTGCGCGAGGCGAGGCTGCGCGCCGAAGCCCGCGCCGTCCGCATCCTGGCGCTGCAGCGTGATCTGTAAACCGTGCTGATCGGAATGCCTTCCGCTATCGCCCGGTGCCGCGTCAGTTGATCTTCTTGTAGTAGACTTTACCGTCGGCCTGCTGGATGCGCTGATAGGACGGATTGGGTCCGGGCGGCGCGACCTTGCCCTTGAATGCCGGCGCGCCGACGGACGGGTTTTCACCCGCCGAGGCCTCGGCCACGGTCGTGTTGGCGAAACTGGGCTCTGGCGCCCGCGGCGTTTCGCCATCGGCGGCGACGGGCTGGCCCTGCTCCAGCCGGGCAATATTGCCGTTCATCTGGCCGAAACTCGCCTGCAGCTGCCGGTCCAGCGCCTCGAACCGGCTCTGGAAGCCGTTATTGACGGTATCGATGCGCGCGCTGATCCGCTGCTCGAACTGGCCGAGCTGGTCCAGCCGCGCCTCCAATGCCCGAAGGTCGTTGACGCCGCGATAGAGATAGATGGCGGCGGTGACGTTGATGGCGGTGACAAGGACCGCGCCGGCCGCCACGGCGCCGATGGTTCTCGCCCGGCTCGCCTTGCCCGGCGCCTTTTCCTGTTCGCTGAGTTCGATTGCCGGAATGTCCGGCTCGCTGATCATCGTCATTCAACCACCACCTTTGCGCCCACCGCGACGCGCTTGAAGAGATCTATCACGTCCGTGTTCGTCAGCCGAAAACATCCGGACGTGCCGTCGAAGCCGACACCCTTGGGATCGTTGGTGCCATGGATGCGATAGAGCGTGTCGCGTCCGTCGCGCGACAGATAGAGCGCCCTGGCGCCGAGCGGATTGTAGGGACCGGCAGGCACCATCGCCGGCAGCTCCGGCTGGCGGACGCGCATTTCTTTGGGCGGGCGCCATTCCGGCCATTCGGTCTTGGCGGCGACCTTGACGGTCCCGGTCCAGCCGAAGCCGTCGCGGCCGACGCTGATCTGGTAGCGCAGCGCCTGGCTCTTGTTCGTGACCAGATAGAGCGCCTTCTCGCTTTTGCGGATGACGATCGTTCCCGGCTGCTCGCCGGTCTGGAAGGCGACCATCTTGCGCAGACTGGGGCCCATGGCCGGAAGCGGCGGCAGCCCCGACCCGGCTTGAGCGAGATCGCAAGGCACCACCAGCGCGATGCCGATCAGGCAGGCGCCGGCGAGGCGTGTCGCTATTCGCCGAATTTGCTTTCTGGCAAATCCTGATGGAAAACCGCTGCGCGGATCTCCTGGAGTTGCTCTAGCGCTGGGCATTGTCCAGCCGCTCCTTGAACATGCGCTTCAGGTCCTTGTTGAAGCGGGCCCGCCCATCGACCTCGGAGGGCAGGATGGCGCGGTTCAGCGCATCGGCGAGCAACGCGTTGTCGAGCACCAGCGACTTGATGTGCGGCGCCTTGAAGATCTTCTCCAGCTCGCTGCGCGAGAAGTGGTTGCCGAACCATTTGCGCTTGTGCTTGTTCGCGACCAGCGTGATCGAGACGCCATTGCCGCGCAATTCGCGGATCTTCTTGTAAAGCCGCTTGCCCTGCCTGAGCGACGCGACGTTGAGCTCGAAGACGATGAAGATCTCGTCGCTGGTGCGCAGCACCGACTCGTGCCACGGCGTCTCGATGTTGGGCAGGTCGATGACGATGTCGTCGAAGCGGTATGCGACGAGGTCGAGCAGCCGGAAGACGAAATCGGCGCCGCGTGGTTCGAACGGCAATTGCGGCCGCTCGAAGGAATAGAGCGTGAGGCCCGATGGCCGCGACAGCTTAATGACGTCCATCAGCTCGACATCGAGCCGCTCCGGCTGGGCGATGATGCCGGCAAGGTCGAACTGGTTGAACTGGTTGAGATAGGCGCCGCAATTGGCGCTCTGGAAGTCGAGGTCGACGAGGCAGGTCGAGGCCGCCCGCTCGGCCGATTTCGAGGCGAGATGCTCCGCCGCCGAGATCGCCAGCGTGGTCGCGCCGGCGCCGCCGCTGGCGGCAGTGAAGGTGACGATGCGGCTCTTCGTGCCCTGGTTGCCGGTGTCGTGGAAGGTGACGGCGTTGAGCAGCTCCTTGGGGTCGAGCGGCTTGTGCAGCCAGTCCGACGCATTCATGCGCACCAGCACCCGCGTCTGCTCCGACGTCAGCTCGCCCGAGACCGCGATCAGCGGCACCGAAGCCCAGGCCGAACGCGCCTCGACAAGGGCATTGTTGCCGAGCAGCTCGCCATCGCCGAGATCGAGGATGATGATGCCCGGACGTGCATCGACCGGCGGCCCCTTGAGGAACTCGACCGCTTCCGAAACCCTGACGTCGTAGATCGCCAGCGCGTCGAGCCGCGTGGTCACGTCGTGCCTGAAATTTGCATCGGACGAAAACAGCGCGACCTGCTTGCGTTTCGTCGGCAGCACTCTGGTGTCGATGGCGTTCATGGCCATGTACTCTTTAAATCTTCACCCGTTACGGTACTCAGCATGGAAGGCATGTTGATGTTGCCGAATCCCATCAGTCCCTCGAGGAAGAAGAACTGGAAGGTCCTGTTCTGAAGGCTGACCGTAACCGTTGGCACGGGGCCGCCGAGGCGGGTCTGATATCCAAGGCCGGTCGCAGAGTAAGTGACGACGACGTTGCTGCGGACCAGGCCCGAGAAGAAGTGGCACATTCCGGGTCTTTGGGTGCCGGTCAGGGCTGGACAGGCATCGTCGTTGGTATTGGCCGTATCGCCGCGGAAAACCCGGCTGAATGCGGCGGCATTGAACCCGCCAGTATTTGTGCAGGACCCCATGGCACCAGTATAACTGCAAACGAACGGACCGTAAGCGCCGGCTACGACCGGCGCGCCGGGACTGGCCGTTGGTGCGGCGGTGGCAAGATTGGACGCGACGGCATCCGATATTGAGGCCAGCCGCGCTCCGACCTGGACCGCCTTGGTCGCGGCATTCCACTGATAGAAGGCGTAGCCGAAATCGACGAAGCCGAGCGTCAAGGCAAAGAGCAGGGTCGCGACGATAGTCATCTCGACCATGGCCGCACCCTCCTCGGTTTCTGCGAAACGCCTGATCATGGTCAGAACCGCATCAACCGCTCTTGATGTGAGCCGCTCAGCGTGATCGGGCCAATGCCGACGAGCGACAGCATGCCGACGCCGGTGTAGGGGTAGGTTCCGTCCGCCTGGACGACGCAGACTTGCGCGGTTGTGGATCTATACTGCGTGACGCCGGCAACCACGGCATCGTGGCAGCCGGTCCCGATCGTTACGGTGACGTTGGCTTTCTGCCAGCCTGAGATTCGCGCAATGTCCGTCTGAGTTATGGCCGGCTTGCCGTAGACAGCGATGTTGGTGGCTATGTCGGCGCAGTCTATCGCCGCTAACCCGGCATCCGTGTAAATCTGGCTGTTGCATCGCGCAGCGAAACGGGCCCCGTCGGAAAGTCCGGCCTCCATCAGCAGTTTGTCATGGATGAGATTGCCGAACTCGAACACGCCAGCTGAAAGCGTAAGCATCAACGGTGCGACAAGGGTCATCTCGATCAACACTGCGCCGCGTTGGTCGCGCCGAAATCTTGCAAGATGACGAAGGATGAGGCCAAACATTTCGTCACCGATAAAGCTGGGCTTCGTCGCGGAGGAAACTGTCGAGCGTCCCCGCGCCGCCGCGACCGGTTATGTCGACGAGTTCGACGAAAACGGAGCCGCCCTCCGAGGCACCCGGAACGGGCTCAGTCAGGAAAAAGCTTGCGAACGCTTCGACGGGAAGATTGGTGCTGTTGCCGTTCAGATCGTTCCCGGCAGCTTCCAGCGCGTTGCAGTTGAGGATCGCGCCGTAAAGCAGACGACGATCGATGGTTGTCACCGGCGGTTGGCAGGAACTCGGCGGTGTTCCCACTTCTCCACCCGCGGAGGCGGTTCCGACCAGATTGTTCGCAATCTCGTATTTGTAGACCTGATACCGGGTCGGCGTAGTCGTGTTCCACGAGGATGGATAGCTGGTTCCACCGAAGTTGGTGCTCCAATAGCTGGACAGGTTCCAGTTCCCGTCGCCCATCCGGCCACCCATATAAGGTGTAGCGGCATCGCGCGGCAGCCCCATGTTGCCGGTAGCGTTGAACGTCAGCTGATTGTAACTGGGGCACTGATTGCTGTTGCCGTTGCCGTTCCCATTCCCGCCGGTCGACGCTCCCTTTCGCACATTCGAGGCGGGGCCGTATTCCGCACTGTTGAAGGCATTGCCGCTGGGATTGATGCCGAAACGTACGTTGAATGCATCCTGAATCGGGCCGGTGTTCTGGCCGGTTTTGGTGCTCACGCCCTGGGCCGAATAACAGCCGATCGGCCTCGACGTTGCGATTGTCTGCGCAAGCGCCTGCGCTCCATTGCCGACACCGTCCGGCGGCGCCAAGAAACCGAAATTGCCCGGGCCGTATGCGGCATTGTTTCCGACTGTACGAAGTTCGATCAGGCGCCGGCGGATAGAGGTGTCGGCCACGGCCTGCTCGAGTGTAACGCCGCCGGCGGAATTGGTGCCGTTGACCATTTCATAGGGATTGCAGATGAAGACGGGCGTGTAGTTGCAGACACCGGAGGTAAACCCTGCGACAGAGACCGCGCCGACATTGAAGCTGTTGTTAGCGGTGTTTCCGGTCAAGAATGACGCCGGGAATATGGCCGCGAAGCCAACAGGCGTCACGGTCACGCGGACGAACCGCGCGTTCGGCGCATCCGTCACTTCGTCGGTGATGATGTTGGCTGCTGCGATAGCGGTACTGTCAGATGCCGGAAGGGACCGCAGGTAGGTCCTCGTTACTCCAGCCGCGAGCAATGTTTGCGGAACGTTGGCTGTCGAGAAGGTATATTGGTTGCTCACCAGGGTCGCCAGCGCCCTGTCGGCGCGTACGATCGAGTCCGTGCGGCCATCCAGTTCCGCAGCCGCGGCGAGGGCCATTGCATCTCCCGCCTTCTGCAGGTCATTGTGCATGTTGTTGACGCGGCTCATGTCGATCGCCAGGAGCGAGAAGCCGATGATCGCCGGCAACATAATGGTAACGAGCAGCAGCGCTATGCCCCGCTGATCGCGCCAAAATCTGCGTATGGTCCCCAACATGACCCTACCCTTTACCCTTTGGTGTCAGGCTCCTCGCATACCTGATACAACCGCTTCCTTTCGTTCATTTCACTGCGTACCGGCCGGACCGACGTTGACCGTCATGTTTGTTGTAGGCGCCGGCGCCGGCGGAAGCTTATATTTCTGCACGACGCCGACGGACCGTGCGCCGTCGCCTTCGATCTTGGTGTTGTTGGAAGCCGGATTGTACGGATCGACCGTCTGCAGCAGCTGGTTGGCCTTTTGCGAGTCGCCCGACGCAAGCGTCATCGTGTCGTAGTTGTTCAGATAGTCGGCCGCGCAGCCTGCAAGCAGGCTGGAGCCGAGAAGGACGAGCAGGAGCTTATTTCTTGACATAGACCAGCTTGTCCTTCGATTTCACATCCAGCATGTGGCCGTAAGGGCCGGTGACGCCGTCGCCGAGTTCGTACTTCCGGATCATGTCCTTGCTGACCTCGAGCTGGCCGAGCAGGAACAATTCCGGATCATTGGAAGGCTTCGTCTTGTCGAAAGGTGTCGCAAGCTGTTCGCCCGGTTTCGTCGGCCGCACCAGATGCGGCGTGACGATGACGACCAGCTCGGTCTCTTCCTTCTGCGTGCTCGAATTCTTGAACAACGCCCCGATGATCGGCACCTGGCCGAGCCACGGCACCTGGTCCTGCAGCCTGGTGTTCTTGCTGGACAGAAGCCCGCCCACAGCGAAGCTCTGGCCGTCGCGCAGGTTGACCACGGTTGCCAATTTGCGGTTGGTGAAGATCGGATCGCCGGCGGGAGTGAAACCGGTAAGATCGCTCACTTCCGGCGCCAGCTTCATGTGGATCTTGCCGTCGTCGAGCACCACCGGCGTGAAGTACAGATTGACGCCGAACTGCTTGTATACGATCTCGATCTCGCCCTGGCTGTTGACGCTGCGGATCGGCACCTCGCCGCCGGCGTTGAAGCTGGCGGTTTCGCCGGAAACCGCGGTCAGGTTGGGTTCGGCGAGCAGGCGCACCACGCCTTTCGATTCCAGCGCCTCGATGATCAGATCGACTTTGATATTGCTGTCGATGACACGGGTGATCAGCGCTCCAAAGGGATTGGTGTTGGAAAGCAGCCCGGTCAAAAGATCGCCAGGGCCGAGCACCACATTGTCCTCGTCGACTGCGGCAATGCCAGTGCCGGTGCGCGTCGTGCCACTGCGGTTTGTACTTCTGATCGAGACTCCGAGGTCGCGGCCGGCATTGCGCTTGGCTTCCAGGATGCGCACCGACAGATTGACCTGTTCGCTGTCATCGATAGTCACTGCGTTGATGATCGACTCGGGTCCATATTGCTGTGTGACCTCGACGATCTGAGCCAGGGTCGCGGCGTCCTTGACATGGCCGCTCAGCCGAACCTTGCCGTTGATCGAGCCGATCTCGATGCGGGCCTTCGGCGCTACCTGGCGGATCGCGGCCGCCATGTCGCTGACATCCTGGCCGACCTCGATCTGGATGGCGCCCAGCGAGCGCTTGTCCTCGGAAAACAGATTGACGGTGGTGGTGCCGAGGCTCTTGCCGATGATGTAGAGCGTCTTGTCGGTCATCGGCTGCGCATCGGCGATCTTTTCGTCGCCAACGACGATGTCGCCAAGCGTCGCGTTGACCTGGATCGTGGCGGATTGAGAAACGGGCACGAACACTCGGTGGAGGGATGGGCTCGACACATCGATGAAGCGGTCCGCAGCGTGAACTGCGGGGCTCAACGGCAATATAAGACAGGACCAGGCCAAAGCCGCGACGGCCAGTGATCCTCGAAGAATTCGCATCTAGATCGTCCCCCTTGCGGACCTCACCCGGACCCCCATCCGAATGCGTCTTTCGCTATCTCTGTCGCGGCACGTCGTATGTTTCGAGCTTCACGCCGCGAAATACGCCGATTGTAGCGCGGGCTGGCGGCGCCGGCTGCACATATTTGACCACTTCCTTTATAACTTCTTGCGGTTGTGGTGCGGGTGCCACAGTAGGCTTCACCTTGCTCAACTGATCGATCTGGCTCCCAACCCGCTCCACGGCTTGGGCCAATCCATTTATCTTGTCGTCGGCGCGCTTACGTTCTTCGGCGGCCGCAGCGTCGGCTGCCTTCTGCCTGTCCAGTTCCGCCTGTCTCTTAGCGACATCTTCCGGCGTGTCGCCGGTCAGGTCGGCGAGCGTCACGCGCTCCGTCGACTCGCCCTTGTTGCCTGCCGCCTGCCGCAGCGCCAGCGACAGTTGTCCGGCGCCGGCAGCAAGCGTCAGCTTCTGCGCGTCCTTGGTGTTGACCTCGACCGTAACCGCCTTGACGACCGTCGGGCTGTCCTTACTTTCGTCGGCCACCTGATCGACGGCAAGCACTTTGACGCTCTGCAGCAGCACGTCAACGAAGCTCTTGTCGGGACCATCGCTGCTGCGCACGGTGCGGGTCAAAAGCACGTCGACTCGGTCGCCAGGGAAGACAAATCCTGCGACACCGAGCACGTCGTTCACGCGGATGGAGACGGCTTTCATCCCCTCCGACAGCACAGCTGAAAGTGTAGCGCGCTGGCCCGGGCCTGTGATCTTGGTGGCAAGCACCGGCTCATTGACGCCGATCGCTTGCAATGCCTGCTTGGTTCCTTCACCAGCCAGAAGATCCTTGCTTGTCTTGAAGGCGCCGGCCGGAACCGCTCCCGCGGGCCATGGGATCTCACGCAATTTGTCGTCGCTCAGCGAGTCGCCGAATTTGAGCGGCACCGCGGCCACCACGATCGTATCGCGCGGCAGGTCGCTGGGCTTGGCCATCGCACTGCGCTGATTGGCAAGCCAAATATTGGCAAGCACGACCGCCAGCACGCCGAAGACACCGGCGAGAATGATCATGATTACGGTATTTGCACGCATCGCCAGCCCCGCTGAATTGTGTTAGGCACCATCGGCGCCAAGTATTACCCCGGCGCCGATGGATAGAAGAAGACTGTCGACTAATGCCCGGACAGATTGGTCCAGAGCGTCGTCCACTTGGTCGTGACCCAGCCGCCGACCAGCACCACGGTGGCAATCACAGCCACCGTGATGATGCCGAGCAGAATGGTATATTCGACCATAGCAGCGCCGTTCTCATCGTCGCGGAACTGCCGGGTCAACGTCATCAGCTTTTTCATGCGAATGTCTCCCACACTTGGAGGTTGAACCCGACGAGACGAGCCTAAGGATGAAACCCCATACCGAAAGCATCCCCCGTCGAATTCAATCCTAGGTCCCGCGAAAAAGCCGAGTCAAACGGATTAACAGTCCCTTAACCTTTCAATACTGAATTTGAGACTTTCTCAATTTTCACAACGCCCTGATTCGCTTCGATTTTCAGGCGATCTTAACCATTCATTCACAATTCGGCCACACCGGTGTCCACGGGGAAACACATTAGAGGTATGACATATGTATTTATATTAAGGCGGTTAGGGATATGACCGCCGCTATGGTGACAAAGGTCCTAGGGCTTTGGTCGGTGAACATGAAGTAGGCAAAATAAAAAGATTTCTCAGATGCCCGTTTCTTAACTATGTCGCAAGTAAAACGTCCAGTGTGTCCTCGAGGCCGCTTGCCCCTCATGTGGTTAACAGTTAGTTTCATTCAGGGAGCAGTTAGCGAAGGCTAAGCAGGTGTGGGGTCGGGTGGAGCTCATGGAGATTAAGGGCCCCGGGCAGACCGGTGGCATGATGGACCTACCGGCAGCGGTGGGATTGCCGAAATTTCGAAAATGCAACTCTGCCCAAAGATGGGCTTCAGTCCGTCCCAACATAAGGCTCACGGTCCTAAATCTCGCCTTGCTCTTCGGCCTCATGTCAGCAAGTCTGATTTGGCTGCCGTTCTCGACCGTTGCCATTCAATCAGCACTGTGCCTTGATTTGGCTGTCGCGATGGCCCCTTTGCTCTTTCTGTGGGTTGTTTTTGGCGCGCTGCGCTATCAACTCGGTCGTGTCCCCCTCAGGCATGGCGGCGTGCTGAGCGACTTTGCCGCTCGCGTCCAGGCATGGATTATGACTTTGGTTGGTGCCGCTCTGCTTTCCTTTGCGTTGCTTCTCTATACCTATCTCGCAACCGCAACGAGCCGACCATTGATGGACGGTTATCTCGCCTCAATGGACTCGATGCTGGGTTTCAATTGGGTCGGCTATACAGCGTGGCTCAACAGCCATCCGCTGATAACCTCGGCCATTTCCGCGGCATATGCCAGTTTGAAGATCCAGTTGCTGGTGCTCCCGGCTGTGCTGGCGCTCATGCGCCGAACGGACCGGCTGCAGGAATTCACTGCCTATTTTGGCCTCTCCGGCACGCTGACGTGCCTTGTGATGACGTTTGTACCCGCAGCGGGAGCGTTTGACTTTTTCCACCCATCATCGGAGATACTGACGTCCTTCAGTCCAGGCGCTTCGACGCGGCGCCTCGATCAACTCCATGCGCTCCGGGAACTCAAGCCGTTCGCCATAGTGCATCCGGAAGGGCTCGTTACCTTCCCGTCGTTCCACTCCACCCTGGCGGTGATGTTCGCTTATTCCGTGCGCGGCATCCGATACATTGCCTTTCCCGCTCTGGTTCTAAATGTGCTGATGATTCTGGCGACACCCCCGGAGGGGAGCCATTATTTGGTCGATATTCTGGCCGGAGTCGTTATTGCCGCGATTTCAATCCGAGTGGTTGGCTGGATCGCGCGACCTTCAGCGGCGCCGAAACCATCGCGCCGACAGCGGATTGGAGCCCGATAGTGCCGCGCCCGTCATTCCTCATGCTGAGTCTAAAATTGCTTTGGAGTATGCGACGCTCTTTTGCGAGTTGCTGTCAGTATCCTGGGTTGGTCCATTGAGGGTTATGTAAGATGCTGGGTCGATTCATCAAAACGGCGGCCGAGCAACCGCCTTCACAGCCTGCTCAGCGCTTACCGGTGCCGGCCGCGACGCCGGTTCCTGTCGTTCCGGACATGACGCCGAACGGCGATGAATTCCTGGCATTGAAAGTAGATCTGCATCGTCACCTCATTGACCGCTTTAACCTGACCGCCCTGGAAACCGCGACGAAGGGCGAAATCCTCGATGAGATTCGGCCGATCGTTCGTGAGTTCGTGCGCGGCCGAAACGTACCGCTAAACGCGCGCGAACTGGACCAGCTCACTAGCGACACCGCGGACGAGATGCTGGGGCTTGGCCCGATTGAACCCCTGTTGAAGGATGAGTCGATCGCCGACATCCTGATCAACACGCACAAGCATGTGTTCGTCGAACGCCGCGGTGTACTGGAAGAGACCGCGATCCGATTTCGCGACGAGGCGCATCTTCTGCGGATCGTCAACAAGATCGTATCGAACATCGGCAGGCGAGTAGATGAATCAGCCCCGATGGTCGACGCCCGCCTGGATGACGGTTCGCGCGTCAACATCGCGGTGCGACCGATCTCGGTCGATGGCCCGCTGGTGTCGATCCGCAAATTCTCGAAGAACCCTTATTCGCTCGAACGCCTGATGGCCTTCAACTCGATCCGCCAGCCGATGATTGACTTGCTGCGGATTGCCGTGCAGGCACGCAAGTCGATCCTCGTTTCTGGCGGTACCGGCAGCGGCAAGACCACGCTGCTGAACGCCCTGTCGAGCTACATCCCCGCGAGAGAGCGCCTTGTAACGATCGAGGATGCGGCGGAACTCCAATTGCAGCAGCCGCATGTCGGCCGGTTGGAGACGCGCCCGCCCAATATAGAGGGCAAAGGCGAGGTCCGCCAGCGTGAGCTGCTTAAGAACGCTCTGCGCATGCGGCCTGACCGCATCATCGTCGGCGAAGTTCGCGGCGAGGAAGCCTTTGACATGTTGCAGGCCATGAACACAGGCCATGAAGGTTCAATGACGACCATCCACGCCAACACACCCCGAGACGCCATCTCGCGTCTCGAGCAGATGGTCGGCATGGCAGGCATGCCGATGACCAATGACTCGATCCGGGCGCAGATCGCTTCGGCCATCGACATCATCGTGCAGACGCAGCGCCTATCGGACGGCGGGCGGCGGGTTGTCTCGATTTCGGAGCTGACCGGCATGGAAGGCAATGTCGTGCAGCTCCAGGAAATCTATCATTTCGTTCGTCGCGATGTCGCTTCCGACGGCACCATTGTCGGCGAGTTCCGCGCGACAGGCGTTCGGCCGCGTTTTGCGACCGAAGTCGCGACCTTGGGATATCATTTCGCCAAGGACGCCTTCAATCCGCAGGTACCGCTCTGATGTTCTCCGGCCAAACGCTGCTTTATTTAGTCTACGTCCTAGCTGCCGCCTCTGTCATCCTAGCGGTGGAGGTGACGTATGTTTCCATTGCAGGCTCGCGTGCGAAGGCGGGCATCATAAACCGCCGCCTTCAAGCGATGAGCGCGGCTGCTCCAGTGGAACAAACCTTGCAAGGGCTTCTCCAAGAGCGGGGCCTGACGACATCGGGCGACTTTGCTTTTGGAGCCGTGGCACTTAATCGGCTCTACACACAGTCTGGCATAACCGGCAACCCGATCAGTTTCGCAGTTGTTTTCGTGCTGGCGGGCCTTGTGCTTGCATCGATCTCGGTGCTTCTCCTACGATCCCCGATTATCGTCGCGAGCCTTACATTTCTATTTGTTGCATTCGCTCTGCCTTTGCTCGTGATGAGACGAGCCAGGAATAAGCGAATCACCAAATTCGCCGGCCAGCTTCCTGACGCCCTCGACATGATCGTGCGTTCGCTCCGTGCGGGTCATCCGACGACGGTGGCGATCGGGCTGGTAGCACGTGAAATGCCGGATCCCCTTGGGACCGAGTTCGGCATTGTCTCGGATGAGATCTCGTTTGGTCTGAGTCTTGAGCAGGCGGTGCGTAAACTGTCGGAGCGTGTCGGTTTCGAAGGATTGCACCTTTTGTCGGTCTCGCTTTCCATTCAGGCGAAAACCGGGGGCAATCTCACAGAAATATTGTCCAATCTGGCCTCGGTTCTACGCGAGCGGCGCAAGCTTCGCCTGAAGATCAGGGCCCTGTCGGCCGAGGGCCGGATGTCGGCGTGGATCATCTCACTCTTTCCGGTGCTGATGTTCCTCATCCTGTTGGCAATTGCCCCAAGCTATTATGGCGACGTTTGGGACAATCCACTCATTATGCCGGTATTCGTGATCTTCGGATCCTGGGCTCTCCTGGGTGATTACATCATGTACCGCATGGTCAATTTCGATTTCTAGGACTGGGACACCGGCTTTGTTGAATGATCTCGGAAATTCGTCGGTGTTGCTGTCGGTCGCTGTATTCCTCGCAGCGGGCGCGCTCTTCTTGCTGGTCGCTCTGATAATTGCGCCTGTCCTTCAGACGAGAAGGCGCATCGCCAACAGCCTTTTGTCGGAGGGGATAGCAAGTCGCCGCTCGCTGACAGCACAGCAGGAAATCAATAAAATCTCGGCCCAGCGACCGGTCGATGCCTATTTCAAAGCCCTTGAGAAGGAGCGCGGTGAACCCAACGCGCTGGAAGCAAAGCTCTTCCGTGCCGGTTTTCACCAACCGAGCGCTCCCATCATCTACGCCACTTCTCGCCTAGGTGCGGTATGTGTCGGCTTTCTGGCCAGCTACGCATTGTTTTTTAACTTGCTGCCGCCACAACTGCCCAGTGTGCTTGCCTTTGCCGGGGCGGCTCTAATCGGATTGGGATGCATCGTCGTCCCCAGCATCATGCTTGATCGCTTTGAAAATTCGCAAAAACAGGTCTACCGGCGCGGATTTCCCGATTTCATGGATATGATGATCACTTGCGCCGATGCCGGCATGAGCCTTGAGGCTGCGGTCGAACGCGTCGGCAGCGAACTGGCCGGCACCCACAAATGGCTTGGCATTCAGCTCTCGATCATGAATCTTCAATTGCGGGCCGGCAAACCGTTGCGGGAGGCGCTACGTGAACTTGCGGACCGCGTGGGACTTGACGAAGCGAAGGCTCTCGCCGTGCTGTTTCGTCAGTCAGAAGAACTCGGCACCAGCCTTACGGAGGCGTTGCGTGTCTATAGCGACGAAATGCGCACCCAAAGAATCCTGCGTGCCGAAGAGCAGGCCAACGCCTTGCCGGTCAAGATGATGATTCCTCTTGGTCTCTGCATCTTCCCGGTGGTGATGATGGTCGTGATGCTGCCGGTCATTCTCCGCATGAAAGGCATTTTCTTCTAAGCCATCATATGATTAGGTTCTCAGACAGAGTCGGGGACTCGTGGGACACACAATGACAAAGCGCCTCGCAGTCGCGACCAGCCTGCTGCTTATTTTCCTTGCAGGTTGCCAGACAAAAGACATCGCCGACGGCGTGGTTCGCACCAACGAGCCCGCCAAAGGCGATTACACCGCCTTCGGCGATGCCTTCGACGGGCTGAAGACGATCAGCGACGTCGACTACTATGCTTCGGACCAGGCGGTTACCGAAGCCAAGACCCAGTTCCGCTCCGAAAACTATGGCAACGCCGGGGCCCTATTCTACAAGGCCACACGTTTGGCGCCTAATGATGGCATCGCCTGGCTGGGTCTTGCGGCTTCCTGCGACCGCATTCGTCGTTTCGACCTTTCTGATATGGCCTACAGCCGGGCTTACCGTCTGCTCGGCGCGACGCCGGAATACTATAACAATCTCGGCTATTCCTACCTGCTGCGCGGTAAGCTGCAGCAGGCGCGCACCAATTTCCTCAAAGCCTACGAGCTTGCGCCAAACGATCCGACCGTGGCCAACAATTTGAAGCTGCTATCCTCAAGCGTCCAGAACATAGAGCGGTCATGAGCCTTCTGCTCGCCGTATCGCTCTTGTTCAAGGCGCTTACTATCCCTCTTCTGGCAATGGTTGGTTGGACCGACTTCAAAACCCAGAAGATATTGAATCGCGACGTCCTCCTGCTCCTTTTCCTGGGCCTTGGTTCCTTGCAACTGGTCTCCGTTCAGGCTGGGTCATGGTGGGACATGGGATTGAGTGCACTCGCGGCATTGCTGCTGTTCGTCGTGCTCATCCCCTTCTGGGTCCTGCGCAAGCTGGGCGCCGGCGACGTGAAGTTGATGGCGGTTATGCCGTTCGTGATCGGGGGCAGCGGCCTCGCTGCGTTCTCAATCTTGCTTCTGCTGCTTGCCCTCGCAACAGCAGCAGTCATGAAGTTCCCTTTCATGCTGCCTGAAGGTGCGTTCCGTCTGTATGTCCAGCATCTCGACCGCAAAGGGGTGGTCCCATTCGGCGTACCGATAGCCGCGGCGGCAATCTGCGCAACAGCATTCCAGATATTGGCGACCGTTACGGTGGCTGCCAGCTCAGGAATGTAGCAGCAGCTTAATTGCGTGCCGACTAACTCCCGACACAACGTGCTCCAAAGCATCGGTCTTCATCGGTAGCTAAGCGAGCCGCCACCTCCATTGCCGCACCGGCTTCTTCGGAATGAGAGATGGAGGCTCCCCTGAGACTGCTGGCTTTGGCGCCTCAAACATCAGGCGTTCGGCAAGCGCGACGGCGCCAGCCCCCACCGCGCCGACAACAGCCAAAATCAGAAACTTTCTGAGAAAATCCAACGGCCCCACCACCCGAGTGAAATTTCAAAACCCCGCGGTCTGTTTCTCCACCAGCTTCAGTCTACCCTTTTCCACCTTGAAAAACGGCATCGATCTTTGGCTCGAGCCGTCGGCGCGGAAGCGGAACAGGCCGGTCGAGCCGCGGAAGCCGCTGGCGTTCTCCAGCACCTGTTTGGAGAAACCGTTCGGGCCGACCGAGCTTGCTATGCCGGCCGACAGCGCCACCATGTCGTATGCGTAGGCGACGTTGACGTCGGGCTGGTAGTTGTAGGTCGCCTTGAAACGGTCGGCGATCGGTCCGGTCTCGCTCTGGTCGAGCGTCGCGATATAGGCGCCCTCATAGAGCGGATCGATCGGGCGCTCGAGCCAGCGTTCGGTGCCGATCAGGCTCACGGCCTTGCCCGGAATACCCTTCGCCTTAAGCGCCGCCAGCACGGCGACAGGGCTGCTGTCGCCGCTGGCGACGACGACGGCGTCGGGCGCCTCGACCAGCGAGCCCATGTCAGACACCACCTTGGCGGCGTCCGACGCCGAATAGGGAAGCGTCACGGCAAGCGTCGCGCCATAGATGCTGAGCGCGTTGGCGACCCGCGCCTCGACGGCGCCGGCGTTCGCGCCCGCCGGCACCAGGAGCACGAATTTCTTGGCGCCCTTGCTGGCGACCGCTGCCGCGCCCGCCGCCGCGCTGTCGGCTTCGCTCAGCCGCACCGAATAGACGCCGGGGCCGTCGAGGCGCGGGTCGCCAACGCGCTCAGCATCTATGG
>NZ_RZSF01000650.1:0-1268 GCF_004023325.1 Mesorhizobium sp. M1A.F.Ca.ET.072.01.1.1
TCGGTGCACCTGCTGATCTCCCCCGTTGCGGGGGAGATGTCCGGCAGGACAGACGGGGGTGCCCGGGCGCCCTACTTGTCGTGAGCACGATTATCCTCCGTCCCGGCCGGATCGAGGATGCCGAGACCATCCATGCCGCCTTGCTGCGCCTCGGCACCCACATCGGCGCGCATCAAGAGATCACCTCGACACCGGATGACCTCCGCCGCTACGGCTTCGGCGCAAACCCCGCCTTTTCGACCTTGGTCGCCGAGGTCGACGGCGAGTTCGCCGGGCTCTGCCTGCACTTCCCGATCTTTTCGACCTGGATGGGCCGGCCCGGGGTCTTTGTGCAGGACCTCTATGTCGAGGACCGCTTTCGCGGCCGCCGCATCGGTGAGAAGCTGTTGCGGCGCGTGGCCAAGGAGTGTCGCGCTGCAGGCGGCGTCTATCTCAGGCTCTCCGTCGACACCGATAACGAGACCGCCAAGACGTTCTATGAAAAGCTCGGTATCGGCTGGTCGAGCTACGAGCAGGTGCACAAGATTGTCGGCGAGGCCTTTTTTGCCTTTGCCGACGCGCTGGAGGACGAACGATGAAAGCCTTCTATGCCGAGGAACAGAAGCGCCATGACCCGAAGGCCTTCCTTTCCAGCGGCGCGCCGCAGCCCAATCCGGAAAAGCCGGAACGGGTCGAGAGATTGCTAGCCGGCGCAAGATCGGCCGGCGTGACGATCGAGAGGCCGAAGGACCATGGCCTTGGGCCGATCGCCGCCGTGCATACGCCCGAATATCTCGACTTTCTCGAGCACATCTTCGCGCGCTGGCAACGCATCGAAGGCGCCTCGGCGGAGGTCATCCCGAACATTCATCCAATCGGCCGCGGCGGCTCCTACCCGGCCTCAGCGGTCGGCCAGGCCGGCTATCATATGGCCGACACAGCCTGCCCGATCTCGGCAGAGACCTGGAACAGTGCGCTCTGGAGCGCCTGGAGCGCAGTGGAAGCCGCCGAAGCCGTGATGGCCGGCGCGACGGCGGCTTACGCGCTCTGCCGCCCGCCTGGCCATCACGCCTTTGCCGACGTGGCGGGCGGCTTCTGCTTCATCAACAATTCCGCGGTCGCCGCGCAGGTGCTGAGAAAGGACGCGGGACGCGTCGCCATACTCGATGTCGACCTGCATCACGGCAACGGCACGCAGGGAATCTTTTACGCACGACCGGATGTTTTGACCGTCTCGCTGCATGCCGATCCGGTGCGCTTCTATCCCTTCTTCTGGGGCCATGCCGACG
>NZ_RZSF01000651.1:0-1268 GCF_004023325.1 Mesorhizobium sp. M1A.F.Ca.ET.072.01.1.1
CTCGCCAGACGTCTCCGCTACCTTCGCAGCGGGCGCGGCCGTCTTTTCCGACTGCTGGTCATCAAGCATGGCGGCAGCGATCTTGGCTGTCTCCTTGGCGCGCACGGTGATGGTGTGCATGGCCGATTTGCCGGTCTCGCAAACATCCGGCTTGCGCTCGCAGATGCCGGCAATGTCGCCGACCGCCTCGCGCGCCGCAAACAGCGCCTGGATCGGCCCGACCGCCTCGCGGCCATCCTCGTCGGGGCCGACGCTGAGCGGCAGCGCCAAGAGCACCAGCGAAAACCAGAAAGCCATCCTGATCAGAAAGCCCATCTCGATGCCTCGTCGTGATCGGATCATGCATCCATCGGCATGACCTCTTTTTATGGACGTGACAATGGCACGAAGGCGCGAAGCGTGGCTTGCGCCGAAGCCGCGAATTTTCTTCAAATTTTAGATAAAGCCGAAAGGATTGGTTTTCACGCTATTGATCTAACTCAAATCTGATCCACTGTATTAACTTTGAAATAACCATCTATGCGGCTGTTTCAAAAGAAAAATTTTGGAAAGGGCGAGCATCGGCACTGGGTTTTCGGGAGGCCAGGCGAGCCGGGCTGTGGCTAACGCTCCATTTACCATGGCGGCAGATCGACGGGCTTTGGGGTGCCAGCGTCCCGATATTTGCCGCGGGCGGGGCGCTCGCCTTCCCTGCCTTATCCATTCCTTAAACGCTGGATGCGACTTTCAGTCCAATCAAGAGTCACCTGCAGAAGCAGGGCAATTCACGACCGGGTCCGAGTGCGTTGAGTTCGATTACGGCCAGATACGTTCCTCTGCCTGGCGCGGTTGCCGCCGGCTGCGAACGCATGGTTCATCCGACCGTCACGGACGAGGCTGAGCGCCAGCGCCAGCGCCGCTTCATCGGCGTCATGCTCGCCGCTCCCTTCCTCGCCGCGGGTGCGGCGGTGACGCTGGTCACCTCAAGCCTGGGTGCCGCCGTTACAGTGGCTGCGATCTTCGGCGCTTTCGGTCTGTGCTGGTTCGCAGCGCTTCTGGTTGCCGCCACCGGCCGCATGACGCTCGCCGGCCGTGCCTCGGTGGCGACGGGTGGCCTCGCGCTTGCCGGCGCAATTGCCGCGGCGGGTGGTCTGGCGTCGCCGGTCGCGCTGCTTGCAGTGGCTTTGCCGGTCGAGTCTTGCTGGATCGCCGGGTCGCGCCGCGCAGCAATTTCGGGCGCGCTGGCGGCATTCGGCGCCATCCTGCTGCAGCCTTTCGCAAACCAGTTC
>NZ_RZSF01000652.1:0-1258 GCF_004023325.1 Mesorhizobium sp. M1A.F.Ca.ET.072.01.1.1
GGGTGAGAAGGCCGATCGCTTGCATCTGGCGAACTTCCCCGGGCTCGAGGAGGCCTTCGGGATATCGTTCGATCCGGATGAATGCAGTGCGCTGTCGATCCAGCTGAAGGATATTGAGCGCGCCACGCGCATCTTCAATCTCAATGAAGCGGTCGACAAGGTCGCCCGCCTCTACATCGATCGTGTCGAGCAGCATCGCCGCAACGACGAGCGATCAATCGACGTCTGGGTCCTTGTTCTGCCCGACATTGTCTATGAGCGCTGCCGGCCGCAATCTAAGCGCACTGCGCTTGCCTTGGAGCTGGGCGACTTCAAGAAGCGGCAGAAGGCGAAAGAAAACCTGCCGCTGTTGTCCGCCATGGGCGCCATCGATCAGTCCGACGAGGCGATTTTCGAGGATGTGCCCGACCTCCATCGCAGGATCAAGGCCGAGTTTCTGAGGATCGCGCCGACGCAGCTGGTGCGCGAGACGACGCTCGCGCCCGGCGCCTTCCTCAACAAGGCCAACTATCCTATCCGCAAGACGCAGGATGCGGCAACGGTCGCATGGAATCTCGCCACCGGGCTCTACTATAAGACGCAGCCGAAACCGCCATGGCGGTTGGCGGACGTGCGGCCCGGCGTTTGCTACATCGGCATGGTCTACAAAAGCCTGCCGAACGATCCTGACGGGCACGCCTGCTGCGCCGCTCAGATGTTCCTCAACGAGGGTGACGGCGTCGTTTTCCGCGGCGCCAACGGTCCTTGGAAGACCGGCGACTATGAGTATCATCTCAAGGCGCCGGCGGCTAAGGACTTGCTTGAACTCGTGCTGAAAACCTACAGCGAAGAGCATGGCGGCCCCCCGAAAGAGCTATTCATTCACGGACAGACCTATTTCAATGATGAAGAGTGGAATGCTTTTGTCGCGGCCGCGCCGAAGGAGACAAATGTCGTCGGCGTGAGGATCCGACCAACGGCGGGCGAGACCAAGCTCTTTCGGGATGGCGACTATCCAGTTCTGCGCGGCACAGCGCTCTTGCTCGACGATCAGACGGCGTATCTGTGGACGACAGGCTACGTGCCGCAGCTTGACACCTACATTGGGCCCGAGACGCCCAATCCGCTACACATCACGGTGATGCGGTCCAAGAAATCCAAACCGAAAATCAGCACCGTGCTGGAAGACATCATGGGTCTCACCAAGATCAACTACAACTCCTGCAACTTCAACGACGGGCTGCCGGTCACGGTTCGCTTTGCGAAGATGGTCGGCGAT
>NZ_RZSF01000653.1:0-1241 GCF_004023325.1 Mesorhizobium sp. M1A.F.Ca.ET.072.01.1.1
CCTCAAGCGCGATCACCGTCACCGATGAGCCGCTGCGGCGTCGCGGCCAGGCGTCGCGGCCCTTCGACGGCGAAGGCGTCGAGGGCGACAAGCTGTTGATGGTAGACAAAGGCGTGCTCAACCACTGGTTCCTGTCGACCTCGGCCGCGCGCGAGCTTGGTCTCGTCACCAACGGCCGTGGCTCGCGCAGCGGCTCTTCGGTTTCGCCGTCCTCGACCAATCTGGCCATCGAGCCCGGCGATCGCGCGCCGGAGGAGCTGATCGCCTCGCTGCAGCGCGGCTTCTACGTCACCGAGGTCTTCGGCCAGGGCGTCGACATGGTGACCGGCGAATACAGCCGTGGCGCCTCCGGCTTCTGGATCGAGAACGGCGCGCTTGCCTATCCGGTGGCCGAGGTGACGATCGCCTCCAATTTGAAGACCATGTTCCTCAACATGGTGCCGGCGAGCGATCTCGACCGCAATTTCGGCACCGCCGCGCCGACGCTGCTGATCGAGGGGATGACCCTTGCCGGCGCCTAACATGGTCATCTCAGCCGAGACGCACGAAGACCTCGCTCTGCTTCGCGAAGCCGCCCGCGAGGCGGGCACCATCGCCATGCGCTATTTCGGCCAAAACCCCCAGGTGTGGATGAAGGGCGGGACCTCGCCGGTCAGCGAGGCCGACCATGCGGCCGACGCCTATCTGCGCGAGACCCTGCTCAAGGCGCGGCCGAATTATGGCTGGCTGTCCGAAGAAACCGCCGACGATCATGCCAGGCTGTCGGCCCGCCGCACTTTCGTCGTCGACCCTATCGATGGCACGCGCGGCTTTCTCGATGGCCTGCATTCCTGGTGCGTCAGCGTCGCCGTGGTCGAGGATGGCCGCTCGCTGGCGGGCGTGCTCGAATGTCCGGCCAAGCGCGAGACCTATTGGGCGCTGCCGGGCGAGGGCGCGTTCCTCAACGGCAAGCGCATCCAGGTCCGCCAACTCGGCGATACCGTCGAGATCGGCGGGCCGAAGCCGCTGGTCGAGCGCATGCCCGCTTCCTGGCAAGCCCGGATGCGCCGCGTCGCTTACATACCCTCGCTCGCCTACCGGCTGGCGATGATCGCCAACGGCAAGCTCGACGCGACCTTCGTCAAGCCCAACGCGCATGACTGGGACATCGCCGCCGCCGACCTTATCCTCCGCGAAGCGGGCGGCGCCTTGCTCGACCGCACCGGCAAGCCGCCGCGCTATGCCGGCGAGGTGATCAACCA
>NZ_RZSF01000654.1:0-1238 GCF_004023325.1 Mesorhizobium sp. M1A.F.Ca.ET.072.01.1.1
AGCTGTAGTTGCCGTCGATCCTTTCCCAGACGGGCAGCGCGGCCAACAGGAGCGATTTGAGCTCCGCCTGGTTAGCCTTGAGCTTGGCTTCGTCCTCGTTGGCGACGGCAAAGGCAAGAAGGTCGAGCAACGGCTTCGTCCGTACGCCCTTGCCATTCGCATCAACGGAAACTTCGGGCGTTTTCAGGGTGACCGGAAAATTCATTCCGCTGTTGGGATCGTCGATCTTGATCGTCTCGACGAAGCTCGAGACCTTTTGCGTTGCCTTGAAGTCGACGCCGCCATTGGCCGACTTGGTGGCGGCAATCGTCGCGGTGCCGGCACCGGCGGTGACGTCCGCCTGCTGCTTGGCTTCCCGAGACGTCATCGTCATGCCGGCCATCGAGCTGGTGCCGCTGGTGAACGCCGCCAGGTTCGGATCGTAGACGGCGGAGCCCTTGCCGTCCTTGACCGAAACTTGCATGCTTTGCGGGCCTTCGGGTCCGTTGAATTCGAAGGACATGGTTTGGGAAAAATCCGAGGTGACCTCCCAGGATCCATCGCTGCGCGGCTTCACCAACAAGGCATAGGGCGCGAGGTCGATCTTGAACGGCTTCTGCTCCGGCAGGGCGCTGACCAGGGCCTTGACGTCCACTGCGATCTTGTAGGCGTCGCCTTCGACCGAGACCTTGAGCACGCCCTTCTCGAACGCCTGCTTGCCGAAATAGCGCGCCAGATTGTCCGAAAGCTGTTTGGCGCCCTGGCTGTCGACGGTCTGTGCAACGGCCGGCGCGCTGAAAGCAAGAATGAAAACAAGTGGCAAAACACGCTTCACGTCAGTCTCCGTCGGTCTCGGAAGGCAAATCGTTTCGTCTTCTGGTAGAAAAGAAGCATTACAGCCGCAAGACGATGACTGTAAGCCAAATCCTCAAGCGGCTAAAGCACCAGCCGCATCAGCGGCCTACCGGGCTTGCGCTCCAGAAGCCTCTCGAACCCGGCCTTCTCGAACACGCGCGACGAGCCGACGAACAGCCCGATCGAACGCGAATCGCGCGACAGATCGATCGGGCAGGCTTCCAGCAGCCTGGCGCCATTTTCGCGGGCAAAGGCGATGCCGCCGTCGACAAGGCGATGAGTGATGCCCCTGCCCCGCGCCTTGGCGCGAATGAAAAAGCAGGAGATCGCCCAGACGTTCGGGTCTTGGGCATCCGCGGGATCGACAGGCGCCGAGCCCCGGCCTTGATTGTTCCATTCGGGCA
>NZ_RZSF01000655.1:0-1222 GCF_004023325.1 Mesorhizobium sp. M1A.F.Ca.ET.072.01.1.1
CACGGCGACCGCGTCGGCGGCGTCCGCCCCGGCGCGCTTGGCCGCCTCGACGAGCGCCGCGACGCGGTCGGTCAGTTTCCCTGCGTCGAGCGTGTCGGTCATGCGGTTGGTCCTGTTTGTTCAAGCTGTGCGGGAGGGCAGATGCTACCGCACATCCATGGATGCCGGGCCGCCATCTCTGGAAGCCCGCACAATCGTCTTGGATGCTGCTGCACCATCTATTGTTCCACCACCGCTTGTGCAATGGCGGATGCGGCAATCTCAAGGCAATCGCGGCCCTTCGCAGCGCACTGCCCCGCCGCAACCGCATGAACAGTGCGAATTAGCCGGCCACCGGCGCCCAGATCACATCTTCGATCCTGGCGGCGCCGGTTGCCAGCATCACCAGCCGGTCGAAGCCGAGGGCCGAGCCGCTCGCCTGCGGCATGATGGCAAGCGCGGCGAGGAAATCCTCGTCCAGCGGATAGCGCTCGCCATAGATGCGCTCCTTCTCGTCCATCTCGGCGACGAAGCGGCGGCGCTGCTCGGCCGGATCGGTGAGCTCGCCAAACGCATTGGCAAGCTCGACGCCGCAGCAATAAAGCTCGAAGCGTTCGGCGACGCGCGGGTCCTCCGCGCTCGGCCGTGCCAAAGCCGCCTCGGAGACTGGGTAGCCGTAGAGGATTGTCGCCCGTCCCTGCCCCAGCGCCGGCTCGACCTTTTCCACCATCACGCGGCTGAACAGGTCGGCCCAATTGTCGTCGGGCGCGGTGCGCAGGCCGGCGCAGACCAGGCCCTGGTGGAGCGCTTCGCGGTCGGTGCTTCCGTCGGCGCCGACGGTCGCCAGCAGGTCGATGCCGGCATGGCGCATGAATGCTTCCGCCACGCTCAGCCGCTCCGGCTCGGCGAAGGGATCGGCCTCGCGGCCACGAAACCGAAAGCTTTTGGCCCCGGCCTTTTCCGCGGCGAGCGCCAGAAATTCGGCGCAGTCGGCCATCAGGCGCTCATAGGCCTCGCCGACGCGGTACCATTCGAGCATGGTGAATTCGGGATGATGCAGCGGCCCGCGCTCGCGGTTTCGGTAAACGGAGCCCAGGCTGAAGATGCGCTTCTCGCCGGCGGCAAGCAGCTTCTTGCAGGCGAATTCCGGCGAGGTGTGAAGGTAGAACGGCTGGCGCGACGCGTCCGGCGCGACCGCCTCGGTGGCGAAGGCCGCAAGATGCGCCTCGTTGCCGGGCGACAC
>NZ_RZSF01000656.1:0-1197 GCF_004023325.1 Mesorhizobium sp. M1A.F.Ca.ET.072.01.1.1
GGGCAGGGGAATCGCAGATAAGTTGATTGGCTATTGCCAAGCCGCAAAAGAAGGATTCTTGAGAGGCTTTCTCGTAGCAGAGGAGGCCCGAGTGCGGCTTGTTTTGTCGATCCTGCAAGCAGTTCGCGATCCGCGCGACATCAACGCGCGGCATGATCTTGCTGAACTTCTGTTTCTGGCGCTGGCGGCGACGCTGTGCGGGGCCAAAAGCTGTGTGGATATTGCGGAGTTCGCAGAGGGGCGCGAGGAGGAGCTGAAAGAGTTCATCGAGCTGAAGCATGGGTGTCCGAGCCACGACACCTTCAGCCGGGTGTTTCGGCTTCTTGATCCGCAGGAGTTGTCGGATGCGCTGAGCGCCTTCATGGCGGCATTGCGGCGTGAGCTTGGGCTCGGCCCACCGCGTGGCGTGGTGGCCGTCGACGGCAAGGCGCTGAGGCGCGGTTATGAGAAGGGCCGCGCCTTCATGCCGCCGCTGATGGTCAGTGCCTGGGATGCCGAGACGCGGCTGGCGATTGCGGCAACGCGGGCGCCGGCCTCCGACGAGGTTGCGGCGACGCTGGCGCTGCTGAAGAGCCTGGATCTCAAGGGCTGCACGGTGACGGCCGACGCCTTGCATTGTCGCCCCGAGACGGCCAAGGCGCTGCTGGCGCAGAAGGCGCATTATGCCCTTGGGCTGAAGGCCAACCGGGGTCGTCTGTTTGCCGCGGCCGAGAAAAGCTTCGCCGCGGCGGGCGAGATCGCCGGCTTCGAAACACGCGACAGCGGCCATGGCCGCACCGAAGTGCGCCGCGCCAGCGTGCTGCCGCTTGCTAGGCTCAAGGACGCGCCCGCCTTCCCCGGCCTCAAGGCCATTGGCCGCGTCGAGGCCCTGCGCACCACTGCCGACGGCAAGACGACCACATCGGTCCGCTATATCGCCCTCTCCAAGGTGCTGACGCCCAACAAATTGGCTGAGACGGTTCGTGCCCACTGGACGATCGAGAACCAGTTGCACTGGAGCCTTGATGTTGTCTTCCACGAGGATGACGCCCGCGCCCGAAAGGACAACGCGCCACAAAACCTGGCCGTCATCCGCAGGCTCGCCCAAAACATCTTGGCTGCCCATCCGCTCGACAAACCAATCGCCAGCAAGATGCGCAGGGCCAATTGGAGCAAAGACTTCTTCTATGAACTCTTTACTCATATGCGATAGCCCTG
>NZ_RZSF01000657.1:0-1187 GCF_004023325.1 Mesorhizobium sp. M1A.F.Ca.ET.072.01.1.1
GATCAAATATGTCGTCAACAACATACCGATCACCACCGGCGACATCGCCCATCGCGCCGCATTCTTCAAGCTGCAGCGCAAGAAAGGCGACGCGGCCAAGGAAATGATCGACCAGACGCTGCGGCTTGCCGAGGCCAAGCGGCTCGGCATCCGCATCACCGACCAGCAGGTCGACGCCGCCTATCAGCGTTTCGCCTCCAACAACAAGATGCCGCTCGCGAAGCTTGACGCCGTCATGGCGCAGTCCGGCGTTACCAAAGAGCATTTCAAGGAGTTCATCCGCGCGCAGATGGCCTGGAACCAGGCGCTTGGCGCGCGCTACCGCTCCGGCGAGGGTGGCTCGGTGACCGAGCAGGACGCGGTCCGCCGCATGCTCGACAAGGGCGGCTCCAAGCCGAGCGCCACGGAATATATGCTGCAGCAGGTCATCTTCGTGGTGCCCGCTTCCGAGCGCTCGGCCACGCTTGCCAAGCGCAAGCGCGAGGCCGACGCCATGCGTGCCCGCTTCAACGGCTGCAACACCACGCGCGAATTCGCCAAGGGGCTGATCGACGTCACGGTGCGCGATCTCGGCCGCGTGCTGGCGCCGCAATTGCCGTCGGACTGGGCCGAACAGATCAAGGCGACCAAGGTCGGAGGGGCGACGCCGACGCGCGAGACCGAACGCGGCGTCGAGTTCATCGGTATCTGTTCCTCGCGCGAGGTTTCCGACGACAAGGCCGCCCAGATGGTGTTCCAGGCCGAAGGCGGCAGCAACGACAAGGACGCCGACGAGCTCAGCAAGAAATATGTCGAGGAACTGCGCAAGAAGGCCACCATCGTCGAGCGATAGGCCGTTGCGGCGCATGCCAGAACAAGGCTCGAGCCAGATGCCCTGCTTCGAAGCAGGCATGGCGCCCCGCGTGACGCCATGAGCGCAAGTAGGACCGATGCGCCGCTGGCGCTCAGCGTCGGCGATCCATCCGGCATCGGTCCCGAGATCGCCATCACCGCCTGGCAGGCGGGCGACAGCGCCGGCGTGCCGCCCTTCTACCTGCTCGCCGATCCTGCCCTGATCAAGGCGCGGGCGCGCGAGATCGGGGCCAACGTGGCGATCATGGAGACCCTGCCGGGGCAAGCGGCGCATCACTTTCCCCGAGCACTGCCCGTCGTCCCACTCTACGCCCGGCATCTGGACAGTCCCGGAA
>NZ_RZSF01000658.1:0-1184 GCF_004023325.1 Mesorhizobium sp. M1A.F.Ca.ET.072.01.1.1
GGGCGTGGCCTTCGACACCAAGCCGCTGCAGGGCGAGCCGCCGACGGCTCGCTCTATGATCTTCGTCACGCCGGACGGCGAGCGCTCGATGAACACCTATCTCGGCGCCTGCGTCGAGCTGGGGCCGGAGGACGTCGAGGCCGACAAGGCGGCCGGCGCCAAGGTCACCTATTTCGAGGGTTATCTGTGGGATCCGCCGCGCGCCAAGGAAGCGATCCGGCAGACCGCGAGGCTGGCGCATGCGGCGGGGCGCGAAGTGTCGATGACGCTGTCGGATTCTTTCTGCGTCGACCGCTACCGCGACGAGTTCCTCGATCTGATGCGCTCCGGCACGGTCGACATCGTCTTCGCCAACAGCCACGAGATTAAGTCGCTCTACCAGACCGCTTCCTTCGAGGACGCGCTGGCGGCGATACGCAAGGATTGCAAGATCGCCGCCGTTACTCGCTCGGAAAAGGGCTCGGTGATCGTGCGCGGCGACGAGACCGTCACTATTTATGCGACCACGATCAAGGAACTGGTCGACACGACCGGCGCGGGCGACCTCTACGCCGCCGGTTTCCTCTATGGATACACGACCGGACGCAGCCTCCAGGACTGCGGCGACCTCGGCTCACTGGCGGCCGGGCTGGTGATCCAGCAGATCGGCCCGCGACCGCGCCAGGATCTGCGCCGCGAAGCGGAACAGGCGGGCCTGCTTTAGTTCCGCTGCGTCATCCCGGTCGGGCGCCAAATGAACCCGGCTGTCGCGCCGCTGTCATAGATCGCTCCTAGAGGCACATTGGGCGTTCCGCGACTGACATTTCGGGCGCCCGCAGCAGTTGGGGTGTCAAAAAAATGCAAGACAGCAACCTTCACGGTCGCTGCGTCCGTCACCATTGCGATTGCCGCTTTCCGCTGTAGCCGTTCAACGACCGGCCCCAGCTTGAGAGGAGCGCGGCGCGCAAGACAGATGCATGACCAGATTTCAGAATCCGCCTGACGGAATTTCGCAAGACGCCTTGGCCGGCCTTGTGGCCGAGGTTGTGCGACAAGCTTTGATGCAGCACGGCGTTTTGCTGGACGCGGAAGCCCTGGCCTCCGCCAGCGCGATTGCCGGCAGCGTTGCCGCCGCCCTTCCCTTCCTGCCACAGGCGCAGCGGCTTGCAATCACCTCCTTCAAGGGCAGCTGGACCGGGCTGACC
>NZ_RZSF01000659.1:0-1176 GCF_004023325.1 Mesorhizobium sp. M1A.F.Ca.ET.072.01.1.1
AGCTGGTGCTGCTCGACGAGCCGTTCGCCGCGCTCGGCGTCGAGCAGACGCGCCGCGGCCTCGACATGATCCGCAAGGTGGCGAGCCAAGGCATCGGCGTCGTCATCATCACCCACATCATGCAGCAGGCCTTCCAGGTCGCCGACCGGATCGTGGTGATCCGCCAGGGCGTCGTGGCGGGCGACGTTGCCCGCAACAAGACAAGTCCCGATGCGGTGATCAACATGATCACCGGGGAAACGCTCGCCGGTGCCGGACCGGCGGGCTGAGGGACAATGAGGGGTCCGGCGAAAAGAGGAGCGAACGACATGAAGCGAATGCTACTTTCTGTCTTCGGTATCCTGGCCCTGGCCATTGCCACGCTCACGCCGGCATTCGCCCAGTCCAAGGGTACCGTCTACTACCTGGTGCCGACCTTGCTCGACGAATTCCAGACCGGCTCGGTGAGCGCGCTGGAACTGTTCCTGAAACAGGTCGGCTACGAGATGAAGACACTGAACGCCGACAACAAGACCGACGCTCAGCAATCGCAGATGAACGACGTGATCGCGCTGAAGCCGAAGGCGATCATCCTCGCCGCGGTCGATTTCAATGCGTTGAAGCCATCCGTTGAAGCCGCCCGCGCGGCCGGCATCCCTGTGGTCGAGTTCGACCGCCAGATCACCGCCACGCCATCCGACTTCACATCGGTCGCCGGCACGGTCGAGATCGGCCACATTGCGGCGGAGCAGGCCGAAGCGCTGCTGAAGGCCAAGCATGGCTCGGTCAAGGGCAAGATCCTGCAGGTGCTCGGCGATCCCGGCGATCCCTACACGCTCGACATCCAGAAGGGTTTCGAGGAGAAGATGAAGGCGTTTCCGGACGTCAAGATCATCTCGCTGCCCGCCATGCAGTGGGAGGCGAGCAACGCCGGCACCATCGTCGCCGACCAGATCTTGGCCAATCCCGACATCGACCTGATCTTCAGCCACGCGGCGCATCTTTCGGTCGCGGGCGTTGCCTCGCTGGAGGCTGCCGGTAAGAAGCCGGGCGACGTGATGATGATGAGCTCGAACGGCGCGCCATGGGAAGGGTGACCATGCCGAGTGGCTGCGCGACTCGAACCAGCGCACCATGGCCTTTGCCATGGTCGAGACGCGTGCGGCGTTCGAGGCGCTGGATGGGATCCTCGAGACG
>NZ_RZSF01000065.1:0-25262 GCF_004023325.1 Mesorhizobium sp. M1A.F.Ca.ET.072.01.1.1
CCTCGATGCGTTCCAGCATGGCGTCGCGGGTGCGCGAGAAGATGAAATCGCCTAACCCATCCAGCGAGGTCAGGCCGATCTCCTTCATCATGTCGACGAGGCGCCGGTGTCCGACCTCGTTGCAGGCGGCGAGCGAATAGAAATCGCCGACCACCTGGTTGGGCTCGCGGACATTGGCGCGCAGGATCCTGACCAGATCGAGATTGACCTTGCCCTTTTCCGCGAACTTCATGATCGGGATCTGGATGCCTTCCTCGTAGACCGACTTGCCGTCGGCGCCGAAGCCGCGCCCGCCGACATCGACGACATGCGCCGTGCAGGCGAAGAAGGCGACGAGCTCGCCGTTGAGGAAGGACGGGGACACCATGGTGATGTCGTGCAGGTGGCCGGTGCCCTGCCAGGGATCGTTGGTGACGTAAGTGTCGCCTTCGAACATCTGGTCGCGCGGGATTTCGTGCATGAAATGCAGCACCGCCTCGGCCATGGTGTTGACGTGGCCCGGCGTGCCGGTGACTGCCTGCGCAAGCATCTGGCCGCGCGGGTCGAACACGCCAGCCGACAGGTCGCCGGATTCGCGCACCGAAGTCGAGAAGGCGGTGCGCAGGAGGGTGAGCGCCTGCTCCTCGACCACCGAGATCAACCGGTTCCACATGACCTGCATGCGGATTTCGCCAATATCGCTCATGCCTGGCTGCCTTTGCGGATCAGAAGGATCGCGCCGTCGCTCTGGATGACGGCGTCGAAGCTGGTGGTGACGACGGTGGAAGTTTCGCGCTCGACGATGACCGCGGGGCCCGCGATCCGATCGCCGGGACGGAGCGTGTCGCGCTCGACGATGCCGTAGCTGCGCGGCGCACCGCTGACGGGATCGAACACCTCGCGGGTCGTTTTGAGTTCGCTCTTCCTCTTGCCGATTGTGAGCTCGTGCCTGGCAACGGCGGGACGGACATCCGTCGCCTTGACCGACCAGGTGACGATCTCGATTTCTAGTCCGTCGAGCCCCTCGATGGCGCGGCCGAAGAAGCGCTGGTAATTCTCCTCGAACAACGCCTTGAGTTCTGCAACGGCATCGTCTCCGAACGGCTCGTCTGCCACCGGCACGGGGATTTCCCAGCCCTGGCCGGCATAGCGCATGAAGGCGGTGATTTCGCAGACGATCCTGCCGCTGGCGCCGCCGCGCACAAAACCCTCGGCGGAGGCCTTGAGATCGGCGAGCAGGGCATTCACTTCGGCAGGCTGGAACCGCGACAGGCGCGTCAGCTTCGAGGCCAGCGCCTCGTAGCCGAACGGCGCCTTGAGGAAGCCGATCGCCGAGCCGACGCCGGCGCCGCGCGGAACGATGCACTGGTCGATGCCGAGCTTTTCGCACAGTCTCGCCGCGTGAAGCGGGGCGGCGCCGCCGAAGGCAATCATCAGATTGTCGGATATGTTCTTGCCGTTCTCGACCGCATGGACGCGGGCAGCATTGGCCATGTTCTCGTCCACCACCTCGCAGATGCCGAAGGCCGTCGACATGGCATCGAGCGACAGCCGCTCGCCGACATCGCGCAGAATCGCCTGCTCGGACGCAGTGCTGTCCAGCTTGATCGCCCCGCCGGCGAAATTGTCGGGGTCGAGCTTGCCGAGCACGAGATCGGCATCCGTGATCGCCGGACGGTTGCCGCCGCGCCCGTAGCAGGCCGGCCCCGGCTCCGAGCCGGCACTCTCCGGCCCGGTCTGGATACGGCCCATGGCGTCGACCCAGGCGATGGAACCGCCGCCGGCGCCGATCTCGATCATCTCGATAACCGGGATGGAGATCGGCATGCCCGAGCCCTTCGAGAAGCGGTAGGTGCGCGCCACTTCGAAAGTTCGCGCAGTGCGCGGCGCATAGTCCTCGATCAGGCAGATCTTGGCGGTGGTTCCGCCCATGTCGTAGGAGACGACCTTCTCAAGACCAAAGCGCCTGGCGACGTCTGCGGCGAAGATCGCGCCGCCCGCCGGGCCGGATTCCACCAGCCGGACCGGAAATTCCGAAGCGGTTTCCACCGAGATCAGGCCGCCGCCGGAATGGATCATGAAGACGGGGCAATCGGCGCCCATGTCCTTCAGGCGCGTCTGCAGGCGGGCGAGATAGTCGGCCATCTGCGGCCGCACATAGGCGTTGGCGCAGACCGTGTTGAAGCGTTCGAACTCACGCATCTGCGGCGAGACTTCGGCGCTGATCGAGATCGGGATGCCGAGTTTTCTGGCGAGGATCTCGCGCGCCCGGCGCTCGTGGTCGGGGTTGGCATAGGCATGGATGAAGCCGATCGCCACCGAGCCGAAACCACCCGCCGCAATGCGGTCGGCGATCTCTTCCAGAGCGGCTTCGTCGAGCGGCTGCAACTCCTGGCCTTCCGCGCCGATGCGGCCCTTGACGGTGAAGCGATCCTCGCGCGGGATCAGCGGCGTCGGCAGTTGCAGGTTCAGATCATACTGCTCGAAGCGGTTTTCGGTTCGCATCTCGATCACGTCGCGGAACCCTTCCGTCGTGACCAGCGCGGTCTTCGCGCCACGGCGCTCAATCAGCGCGTTGGTGGCGAGTGTCGTGCCGTGGATGATGATGCCGATCTCGGACGGCGAAATTCCGGCGTCGCGAATGACGATGGCGATGCCGTCGAGGATCGCCTGCTCGGGAGCCGCATAGTTGGTCAGCACCTTGGTCGAAAACATCGTCCCTCGGACATCAAGGGCGATGTCGGTGAAGGTGCCGCCGATGTCCGCGCCGAGACGGATGTCGTCAGTTCCGGAGGTCATGACTTGGCCTTCTGGGAAGCGAGCGCGGCGTCGCGCATCTGAGAGAGGGTCTGCCGGGGCGTTATCGCTTCGGGCGAGATGGCGATGTCGAGGACGGCGCCGGTCGTCGAGCTAAGCGCCCGCTCGAACGCCGCCGCGAAATCCCCCGTGGATTCGACCCGCTCGGCGTGAAAGCCATAGGCCTTCGCCAGCGCCACGAAGTCGGGATTCTCGAGCGAGGTTCCGGAGACGCGAGCCGGATAGTTGCGCTCCTGATGGGCACGGATGGTGCCGTAGATGCCATTGTTGACGATCAGCACGATCGGCTGCGCGCCGGCCTGCATGGCGGTTCCGAGTTCCTGGCAGTTCATCTGGAAATCGCCGTCACCGGCAAAGCAGACCACGGTGCGTTGCGGGTATGCGACCTTGGCCGCGATCGCGGCCGGCAGGCCATAGCCCATGGCGCCGGATTGCGGCGCAAGCAGGCGCGCTTGCGGTCCAAACTTGAAGAACTTGTTCGGCCACACGGTGAAATTGCCGGCGCCGTTGGTAAGGATGACGTCGGCCGGGAGATTCTCGCGCAGCCAGGTGCTGACCGCGACCATGTCGACCGGGCCGGGCTGCACGGGCGCAGCGAACGTGCCTTCATAGGCCTTGCGTGCCGTCGTGCGCCAGTCGGCCCAAGAACCCTTGATCGGGGTGAGCGCCTTGGCGAAGGCGTTCGGACCGGCATGGATACCGATCGTGGGCACATAGATCTTGCCGATCTCGCGATCGGAGCCGTGCACGTGGATCAGCTTCTGGCGCGGTACGGGAACTTCGAGCAGGGTGTAGCCGTCGGTCGTCATCTCGCCGAAGCGGACATTGACGGCGAGGATCACGTCCGCATCGCGGATCAGGTTTTTCACATGCGGCACCATCCCGACGCCGGCCTCGCCGACAAACACCGGCGAATGGTTGTCGAACTGGTCCTGATACCGGAAGGCTGTCACGACCGGGATATCGGAGGCCTCAGCGAAAGCCTGAAGCGCCGCGCGTCCGTCAGCCGTCCAGTTGGTGCCGCCCATCAGCAGCACCGGATTTTCGGCGGCGGCAAGCATCTTCAATACCGACGCAATTGCCTCCTGTGCCGGCGCCGCTTCGAAGACAGACGCCGGTCCGCCGAGCGGCGCGGCTCCGGTCATGGCCGTCAGCATGTCTTCCGGCAGCGCGACCACTACGGGGCCGGGCCGTCCGGTCAAAGCGGTGGTCCAGGCCCGCGCCACGATTTCGGGAAGACGATCGACGTCATCGATCTCGACCGCCCATTTTGCGACGGTTCCATACACCGCCCGGTAGTCTATTTCCTGGAAGGCTTCGCGGCCTTTCATGTCGGTGCCGACCTGGCCGACGAAGAGGATCATCGGCGAACTGTCCTGCATGGCGGTGTGCACGCCGATGCTGGCATTGGTCACGCCCGGGCCGCGCGTCACAAAGCAGATGCCCGGCGTGCCCGTCAGCTTGCCGTAGGCGGAAGCCATGAAAGCCGCACCGCCCTCATTGCGGCAGAGCACGTAGTCCAGCTTTCCACGCGTGTCGTGCAGCGCGTCGAGAACGGCGAGATAGCTTTCGCCGGGAACGCCGAAGCTCTTGGTCGCGCCAAGCGAGATCAGGCACTCGACAAGAAGGCGACCGCCATTGCGGACCATGCTTCGGCATCCTCTTACGCTGGTGGCAAGCAGACGGAGCCTGCCTTTCGAACTTATACCTGCACTCTGGCGGGCCGACGCGAAATCAAGAAATGCGATCCATTCGAAAGTTTTTCTTTATTCTGCAATTCGAACCAGGACGCCGGGATTCATCGTGCCCTGCGGGTCGAACGCGCCCTTCAGCCGCGCCATGAGTTCCCGCTCCACAGAACTGCGATTCCGCTCGGCCATGGCGATCTTGGCGCGCCCAAGCCCATGTTCCGCCGCGAAGCTGCCCCCCATCTCGGTAGCGAGCGCAGCCAGCGCCTCGGCAAATTGTCCCGGCTTGCCGTCGAAATCGGCGCGGCCTTCCGGCGGCGACAGATTGTAGTGGATGTTGCCGTCGCCGAGATGCCCGAATGGGTTGATCCGCACGCCGGGCAGGATGTCGTCGCAAATCCCGGCGCCGGTCTCGATGAAGCGGGCGATGGCGCCCGGCGGCACCGAGATGTCGTGCTTCAACTGTTCGCCTTCCAGCCGCTGCCCCTCGGGTTGTTCCTCGCGCAGCCGCCAGAATTGCGCCCGCTGCGCGCCCGAATTGGCCAGCGCGCCATCCACGACCAGACCTTCCTCCATACCCCATTCCAGTGCCGAAGCGAGGATCTCGTCCAGCGGAACGCGCGCCGAACCTGACGCCAGTTCGACGAGCAGGTAGACGTCGCCTCGTGTTTCCAGCTGGTAGGCGAGATCAGGCAGATGCTTGAGCGCCAGCGTCAGGCCGACATCGGAGAAGAATTCGAGCCCGGCAAGGAACTCGCCGGCCTCGCCGCGCAGATAGGTGCCGAAGGAAACGGCCGCGGCGAAGTCGGACATTACCAGAAGCGCGCTCGCCTGTTGTTTTGGGGTGGGATAGAGCCTGAGGACAGCGCGCGTGACGATGCCGAGCGTGCCTTCGGCACCGCAGAACAGCTTGCGCAGCTGATAGCCGGCATTGTCCTTCTGCACCGCGCGAAGGCCGTCCCACATCGCGCCGTCCGGGGTCACGATTTCGAGGCCGAGCACAAGGTCCTGCATCATGCCATAGCGAAACGCCTGGCTGCCGCCGGCATTGGTGCCGATCAGGCCGCCGATCCTGGCGCTGCCTTCGGCGCCGAGATGCATCGGGAACATCAGGCCATGCGGCTCCAGCACGTCGTGCAACGCGGCGAGCACAACGCCCGCGTCAACCGCAATCGACCCGCTCTCCGGATCCGGTTCGCCTATTGCCGTCATGCGCGAAAGCGAGACGATCACCGCGCTCGCCCGATCGGCGACGGCGCCGCCGCATAGGCCGGTGTTTCCGCCTTGCGGAATCACGGCCAAGCCGGCCATCCGGCATGCCTTGACGACTGCCGCAACTTCGGCCGTGTTTGCGGGCCTGGCAACGCCCAAAGGCGCGACGCCATAGCGGTTCAGCCAGTCGCGCTGATAAGGCTCGGCGTCGGTGCCCGAAAGCCAGCCTTTCGGTCCGAGAATCTCGCGCAAAGCGGTCACGGGGTCGGTCATTGCGATACCTGCGATGTGTGGCACGCCGCGTATAGACAGCAGCGGCGCCTGGCTCAATGACCCAGCACCTGCGACAGGAATTGCCGGGTGCGCTCGTTCCGGCAAGAGGTGAAGAACTGCTCCGGCGGCGCCTCCTCGACGATTTCGCCGCGGTCCATGAAAATGACGCGGTCGGCGACGCGGCGCGCGAAGCCCATCTCGTGCGTGACACAGATCATCGTCATGCCGTCCGAAGCAAGGGTCACCATGACGTCCAGCACTTCGGCGATCATTTCCGGGTCGAGCGCCGACGTCGGCTCGTCGAACAGCATGAGCTGCGGCTGCATGCAAAGCGCGCGAGCAATCGCCACCCGCTGCTGCTGGCCGCCGGAGAGCTGTCCGGGAAACTTCGTCGCCTGCTCGGGAATGCGGACCTTCTCCAGATAGCGCCGGGCGGTCGCCTCGGCCTCGGCGCGCGGTCGCTTGCGCACGATCATCGGTGCGATCATGCAGTTCTCCAGCACTGTCATGTGCGGGAACAGGTTGAAGTGCTGGAACACCATGCCGACTTCGCGCCTGATCCCGTCAATGTTGCCGACATCGTCGTTGAGCTCGGTGCCGAGCACGGTGATGCGCCCGCCATTGTGCTGCTCGAGCCGATTGATGCAGCGGATCATGGTCGACTTGCCGGAGCCCGAGGGGCCGCAGACAACGATCTTTTCTCCGCGCTTCACGGAAAGGTTTATGTTCCGCAGAGCTTGGAAAGAGCCGTAGTATTTGTCCAGGTTCTCGATATGAACCGCGGCGCCGGATGACTGCGTCGAATTCACTTTGCGCGCCTCCCTACCGTTCGCCGACCGACATGCGGCGCTCGAGGTAAGCACCGTAGCGGGACAGGCTGAAGACGAAGACGAAATAGATAAGCGCAATGAAGGCATAGACCTCGACATAGGCGAAGCGCCATTCGCCGGTGCCGTAGGCGGCATTGCCGGAAGCGAGGATCTCGAAGAAACCGACGATAACCACCAGCGAGGTTTCCTTGAACGAGATCACGAACTGGTTGATCGTCGCCGGCAGCGCGTTGCGCATGGCCTGCGGCAGGAGGATGCGGCCGATGCGCTGCCAGTAGCTCATGCCGAGCGCCATGGCGGCTTCCTCCTGGCCCTTCGGAACGCCCTGCATGCCGCCGCGCACGATCTCGGCCTGATAGGCCGAGAAGAACAGGGCCGAGCCGAGAATGACTCGGTACAGCTTGTCGCCTGCCATCCATTGCGGCAGCGCGAAGGGCAGCACGACGGCAAAGGTGAAGAGAATAGCGATCAGCGGCAGCGAGCGCACTCCGTCGATGATCAGGCCCGTGGTCCTGGATATCCAGGGCAGCTCCGAGCGGCGCAAGAGAGCCAGGCAGATCGCCAGCGGGAAGCCGATCAGGCAGGTGGTGACGAAGATGAAAAGGGTGAGCGCCAGCCCGCCCCAGGCTTCCTCCCCGACATAGGGAAGGCCGAGCACGCCGCCTTTCATCAGCACATAGTAGAGCGCCGTTCCGGCGCCCCAGACGAGCGCGATGCGGCTGCCGGTCCAAAAGGCCGGGATGCAGCTCAGCACGGTCATGACCACGACGGCCACACAGGCCAAGGCCGAGCGCCATTGCTCCTCGAAGGGATAGAGGCCGAAGAGGATGATGCGCCACCTGGCGGCAATGACCGACCAGCAGGCTCCTGCCGCCGCCTGGCAGGCCTCAGGCCCGCCGCTGGTGGTGAACACCGCTGAGAACACCGCCCAGTTCAGCAGCTTCCAGAGAACGAAAGCCATGATCGCCAGCGATATCAGCGACAGCAGCGCCTGCAGCGGCGTGGCGAAGAAACGGCGCCTCACGTCTTCGAGCTTGCCAGGGGCAGGGGGAGCGACAATTACCATCTCCATCACTCACCCCCTCAACTGATTGCCCTTGAGGGCAATGGTTTTGTTGATGCGGTTGAACACGGCTGCCAGGCTGAGATTGATCGCCAGGAAGCCCGCCATCAGGATACCGATCGCCTCCAGCGTCTGGCCGGAGTGGTTGATGGTCAGCGCCACGATCATGAAGAAGTCGGTGAAGCCCACCGCAATGCCCATGGTCGTCGCCTTCATCAGCCAGACATACTGGTTCGCGAGGATCGGCAGCATGGCACGCAGCGCCAGCGGCAGCCGCACCAGCGTGAACACGCGCCAGGGGCTCAGCCCCAGCGAAAGTGCGGCCTCCATCTGGCCCTTGCCAACGGCCTTGAAGCCGCCGCGCACGATTTCGGCGATGTAGGAGCCGCCATAGATGGCGATGGCGATGGCTAAAGCGGAAAATTCGGGAGGAATGCGCAGGCCGCCCTTGAGGTTGAGGCCTTGCAGGGCAGGGAAGTCGAGCAGCGGCAGGTCCGGCAGGCGACCCAGCGCAAGGACAATGACTGCGCTGGCCAGTGCCGTCGCGGCCGCGGTCAGTTGAATGCCGAGCCGCTCGCCGGGCGGTTGGCTGAGGCGCGTGGTCCGGCCCAGCCAAACCGGCAGCGCGATCGCCGCGATTACAGCAAGGAAAGCTGCCGCAAACGCGACGCCGCCGACATTGGGGACCGGCACATAGAGGCCGCGGCTGGTCAGCAGCATGCCGAAGGCCTCGTGCGCGGCGCGTGGCGTCGGCAGATGCGTGATGACGGCGTACCAGAAGAAGACCTGGAGGATCAGCGGGATGTTGCGGAAGATGTCGACATAGGTGCGGCCAAGCAGCCGCGCCAGTTCGTTCGAGGAAGTCCGCGCCAGGCCAACGATGGTGCCGACGATCGTCGCCAGGATCAGCCCGGTGCATCCCAGGAATAGCGTATTGATGACGCCGATGAGGAAGAACCACCAGTAGGGGTCGTTGGCGGTGGCGGGCGGCAGCGAGAAGTTGACATCCCAGCCCGTCGACTTGAACAGGAAGTCGAAGCCGGAGGTGATGCCTTGCTGCGCCAGGTTCCGCCGGGCAATCATCACGCAGGCAAGGATCATCGCGGCAAGCGAGCCGACATAAAGAACCTGTAAAAGCGTATTGCGGACCCTCTGATTTCTTAGCAGGCTGACCATCATGGTCTTCCCCGAATTGTCGCCGGCTCCGCCTGGCGGTGCCAGGCGGAGCTCAGAGCGAGCTGCGTTAAGAGGTGGAGTCAGTCGATCACCAGCGGGAACAGGACGCCGCCATTGTTCCACAGGTTGGTGAGCTCGCGATCCATCTTGTAGGGCGACTCCTTGCCGAGATCGCGATCGAAGATCTCGCCATAATTGCCGACCTTCTTGATCACGTTGTAGGCCCAGTCGTCAGGAAGTCCGAGACCCTTGCCCATGCCTGGCGCGGCACCGAGGAACTTGGCGACCGCCGGCGACGTGGGCTTGGCTTTGATCTCATCGACATTTTTGGACGTGATGCCTTCCTGCTCGGCGAAGAGCAGGGCGGAGAGCGTCCAGTTGGCGACGTCGACCCAGTTGTCGTCGCCTTGCCGCACGATCATGACCTCGGGTTCGACGGCGAGCACGTCGGGCAGGATCACGTGGTCGTCGACCTTGCCCTTGGCGACACGCGCGATTGCGAGAACTGGCCCCCACTGGGCATACATGTCGCAGCGCCCCGAGAAGTATGCTTGCTCGAGCTCTTCCGTCTTTTCGATGACGACAGGCTCCAGCTTGATCCCGACCTTCTGCGCATAGGCCGCGACCTGCTGCTCGATGGTCGTCCCCGCGGGGATGCAGATCGAGCCGCCATCGGCGTCCTTGAGCGACTTCAGATTGAGCTCCTTATGCGCCATCACCTTGGTCGTTCCGAGGTAATAGGACATCGAGAATTGCAGGCCGAGCTCGGTATCTCGGCTGAGCGTGCCGCCCGACGCCTTGATGATGATGTCGACGTCCCCCGACTGCAGCGACGGCCAGCGCTGCGCCCAGCTGATCGGGACGATCTTCAGCTTGGCCGGGTCGCCGAACACGGCGGTCGCCACCGCCTTGCAGAGGTCGATGTCCATGCCCTTCCAGTTGCCCTTGTCGTCTACCTCGGCGAAGCCGAGATAGGAGCCGTCATGGCCCGTGCAGTTGAGCACGCCGCGCGCCTTCACGGTTTCCAGCGTCTTGCCGCCCGCCGCCTCGGCCGGCGCCGCAAAATGAACCAGGCCAAGGGCCATGGCTGCGGCCCCCCATTTCGTCATTTTCATGTTTGTTGTCTCCACTGTTGAGGTTCACTTGTTCTTGTTGTTGGAGGCCCGAAACACGCGCTTCGGCCCTCGGTCGCTAAGCCGCTCCTAATCGGAGAGCGGTGTCGGTTTCGGCAGAGAAAGCTTGAGGTCGCTGCCCCAATCCTGCTGGACGAGCCAGCGATGCAGGGCGGCCACCGCCTTCACGCGCAGATGCCCGCGCGGCATGACGAGGTAGAAGCCGGGGACTTCTTCCGGCTTCATGTCCGAGAGGGCGTCACGGCCAAGTGGCGCGACCAGCGCGCCCGACCTGAAGTCCTCCTCGGCATCGATGACGGAAACCAGGCCGACACCGATGCCTTGGAGCGTCGCACGGCGCATGGTGGCGGCGTCATCGAAGCCGATGCTGCGGTCGCCTTCAGCCAGTTCCACTCCGAGGTGCCGCAATATGTCGGGCCACAGCCGCTTCGACTTGACGGTGTCGAGCAGCGTGAACCGCGTCAGGTCCTGCGCCGACTTGATCTTCTCGCCAATCGCCGGGGTGCAGCATATGATCTTCGGGTCCGGCACCAGCAGCGTGGTCTCGTAGTCCGGCCAGTTGCCATAGCCCCACTGCACCGTCATATCGATGTCGTCACGCCCGAAATCGGGCAGGTCGACCATCGTCGTCAGGCGCAGATCAGCGCCCGGCAGGATCTCGCGGAACAATGAAAGCCTGGGCAGCAGATAGTGCGTCGCGAAGTAGGGGCTCGCATTGAGATTGATGCGGTCCCGGTAGTTCGATTTGGTGACGCGGCGAACGCCTTCGGAAAATTCGTCGAAGCCGGCTTTGACATAGTGCGAGAGCAGGATCGCCGACTCAGTCAGCTCGATCGAGCGCCCCTTGCGCTCGAACAGCGTCACCTGCAGCGTGTCTTCCAAAAGCTTGATCTGCTGACCGACGGCTTGCGGCGTCACCAGGAGCTCGTCGGCGGCCTGCCGGAAGCTCTTGTGCTGTGCGACGGCGTGGAAGACGCGAAGCGCATTGAGCGAAGGAAGGCGAAGCTTGCCGGTCATCGTGAAGTCCGCCTCCTTTCGTTCGAGACTCCGTTGATCATGCACTGCTGGATTTCAGACGCCGCCGGCTTATGAAAACCGATTCAGGCGTAGATGTAACCGCCTGAGACGATTACGTTTTCACCGGTCATATAGGTGTTCTTCGGGCCGCCGGTCATGAGCACCCACTCGGCGATCTCGGTCGGCTCGGCGCCGCGGCCGAGCGGGCTTGCCTTGGCCAATTCCTCGAGAAAACCGAGCGCCTTGGCCTTCTCGGTGGCCATGCCGGCGGGCGCGACGGAATTCACCAAAATCCCGTCCTTGGCGACGTGATGGGCAAAGGAGCGCGTGAGGCTGACGACGGCGGCCTTGGTCGCCGCATAATGGGCGTTCTGCGGATGCGCCTTGAAGGCGTCGACGGAAGTGAGGTTTACGATCCTTCCACGCACATGCGCTTTTGGCTCTTGCGACTGCATGTGGCGAACGGCCGCCACCATCATGTGGTACGTGCCCTTGATGTTGATGCCGTTGGAGGCGTCCCACTCGGCGTCGGTGATCTCGAGGAGCGGACGCCGAGGATAGATCGCGGCGCAATTGATCAGCGTGTCGACGCGCCCGAGCTTCGCGACAATGGCGTCGAAGGCGGCGTGACACTGCGGTCCGACCTGGATGTCGCAAGCTGCGGCAGCCGTGGGCAGGCCCTTGGACTTCGCCGCGTCGAGAGCGCTCTCAGCGGCTTCCTGGTTGATGTCGATGATGCCGATCTTTGCCGCCCCGGCCTCCACAGCCATGCGGGCGAGAAGGGCGCCAAGGCCGGCGCCGCCGCCGACGATCAGAACGGAAAGATACTTCATTGCAGTTTTCCTTACTTGGTGCGGCTGGGCGAGGTCGGCCAGGTCGGCATGATGTCGAAACGGGTAACGTCGGCCCATGCGGGGAGCGCCAGCACAGCGACGACCATCCTGCCCACGTCGTCCGGCTGCACTACTTTTCCGGCGTACATCGCCGCCTGGGCGTCGGCGTCGAGGATGCCTTTGTAGAGCTGCGTCTCGACCCGACCGGCGACGATCTCGGTGACGCGTATGCCGGACGGCGAGAGGTCGGCGCGCAAGGCAGCGGCAAAGCCGGAGATCGCCGCCTTGGTGGCCGAATAGACGGCGATGTTGGAATAGGCCGCGTGGCCGGCGGTGGAGCCGGTGAACAAGATGTGGCCGGACTGGCGCTCGCGCATCTGCGGCACGACGAGGCGGGTGAGCAGGATCGCCGCGCTAAGGTTCACCTCCAACGTGGTGTCGATGTCTGCGATCGTCATGTCGGCGAAATTGCCGAGCGGCGGCATGATGCCGGCGTTGTTGATCAGCACATCGATGGTGAGATCGGCCAGGACCGATTCCAAAGCCTCGCGGTCGGTAACGTCAACGGCGATCGGCAGGATGCCCGGACGCTCGGCCTGCAGTTCTTTGAGCGCGGCCTGGCTGCGGCCGACCGCATAGACGTCGTAGCCGGCGTCGCTCAACGCGACGGCGATGGCTCGCCCAATGCCGCTCGTCGCACCTGTGATGAAGGCTGTCGTCACGTGGGCTTCCCCTATTGCCTGATCTTCAGTCTGCGGCCTCGACCGGTGCCGCGAAACCAAGAAAAGCAACAAAAAGGAAAGATAAACTTTCGAGAGCCTTTCCGGCAGTTCAAACGTTCCACGCTGCCTGCGCGGCCTCCCACGCTGCGAACCAAAGGAAAACAATCCCGTCGGCGCGCGGGAGAAGGTTCCCGGTCGTCGGTGGAACAAAAACACGGCTTTCGCGACGCGCGGCAAGTCACATTCGGTGCCCACGCGAAGGATCGAACCCGTCCCGGCCCTAACCGGCCGTTGGCGCAGGCCTTTTCATTTCGGTGAAGAGCGAGGCTGCGGCGGCCTTTTGCTCCGCGTCGGTCGCCTCGACTCCGGAAGCCCGCGCCAGGGCGCGAACGCGCCCGAGGCTGTTGTACAGATGCTTGCGCATGGCCTGGCGGGCCTTGCCGCCGTCCTGTCTTTCGATGGCATCGACGATGGCTTTGTGCTCGCTGTGGATGCGAGCGTAATAGCTGTCCTTCAGGGCCGGCTCGACGACATAGCCGAGCTGGAAGCGCGGCACGATCATCGGTCCGAGATAGGCCAGGAAGCCATGGATGAATTCGTTGCGCGCGGCTTTGGCGATCGCGAGGTGGAAATCGTAGTCGTAGTGGATCTGGACGGCCGCCGGGTCGGCCTGCTGCGCGTCGATGTCATCCATCATGGCACGGATGGCGCTCGCCTCCTTGTCGGTGCGGCGTTCGGCGCAGAGCCCGGCGGATTCGACTTCGACGCTCAACCTGAGTTCGAGCAAGGCGATGGTTTCCGGCAAGGTTCTCAGCGCCTCGTCCGGGATCGAGAAATTGCGCGGCACGGGTGTTTCGCTGACGAACATGCCGCGACCCTGCTGCGGCACCACCATGCCCTCGGAGCGCAGCCGCGCCACGGCTTCGCGCACGACGGTGCGGCTGACATCGTATTCGGCGCAAAGCTCCGCCTCGGTCGGCAGTTGCGCGCCCGGCTGCAACTCACCGGAGCGGATTTTTTCGGCCAGGCTCTCCGCCACGAGGGTGGAAAGCGGCTTGCGCTTCGTCATTCAGGCCTTCCGTTCAAGTCCAGACTAGGGCCGTTCAAGTTCAGATTCGGGATGATGCCCGAACCGGCGAGACCATTCAAACCGCCGCGGTGACGATCAGTTCGACCAGCATGCCGGGCTTGGCCATCCGCCCCTCGCCGGAAGAGCGTGCCGGCGCATGCTCTTTCGGCATCCAGGCGTCCCAGACCGCATTGACTTCGTCGAAATCCCGCACGTCGTCCAGCCACATCTGGACGTGGAGGATGCGGGTCTTGTCGGTGCCTGCCGTGGCGAGCAGGGCATCGATCTTGGCGAGCACCTCGCGCATCTGGTCGGCCGCCGGTTGGCCCGGCCTGGCAACCTGGCCGGTCAGGTAGAGCGTGCCGTTGTGGATAACGCCATGATGGATGCGGGTGTCGAAGTCGAAGCGCTGGATATCGCCCACTGGATCTTCCTCGTCAGATTGCCGGCGTCTGCCGGATGGGGTTGCCCTGCAGGTACTGCGCGTACGGCGCCTGGACGAGCCAGCCGGCATCGACGGGCAGCGTGACGCCGGTGATCGAGGCGGCACGGTCGGAGCAGAGGAACAGCGCCGCCTCGGCGACATCGCGCGGCTCGACGAAGCGGCGCAGCGCGGTGGTGGCCTGGATCGCTTCCGGGTTGCGTTCGCCCTTGGCGATCCTGGCCTTCAGCCCGTCGGAGAGGGTATAGCCCGGCGCTACGGCGTTCACACGGACTCCATGCGGGCCGAGTTCGGCAGCCAGGATCTGGGTGAGCGCCAGGACCGCATGCTTTCCGGGCGTGTAGGCCGGAAGCGACAGCGGCGCGAAGGAGGCGAGCGAGCCAACATTGAGGATCGCGCCGCGCCCGGCGGCCGACATCAGCCGGCCGAACAGCTGGCAGCCAAGCAGCGTGCCGCGATAGTTGATCCGCCACATCTGCTCGTCTTCGGTGAGGTCCTGGTCGAGCACATGCTTGCCGCTCTGCAGGATGCCGGCGCAGTTGACCACGACATGAGGGGTGCCGAACGCATTGCTGACGTCTTGCGCCAGCGCCTCGACGGAAGCGGGATCGCCGACATCGGTCTGGACAAACGCGGCGCGTGGGGCGCCGGCGCTCTCGCAGGCCTCGGCGGCTTCCTTGCCGCGGCTCGCGTCCCGGCCTGCGACGACCACCTGGTAGCCTTCCTCGGCGAAGCGCTCCGCAATAGCGCGGCCGATCCCGGACGTACCGCCGATGACGACCGCGGTCGAAGCCTCAGCCATTGTGGCGCTCCTTTCGCTCGATGTCGAAGAATGCGGCCATGGCCTCGACCTGGAAGTCCATCATCGGGCGTCCGGGCTGGATGCGGCAGCCGATCTCTTTCGCCGCCTTGAGCAGGGCCGTTTCGGCCGGCTCCATGATGATGTCGACCACGGTCATCTCCGGCGTCAGCTTGTTCACATCCATCGGCAGCGGATCGCCGGCCTTCAGCCCGGAGGGCGTCGCGTTGATCGCCATGTCCATTCCGGACGGATCGGGTTCGCCGACCTCGATGCGGCAATCGGGGAACGACCTGCTGACCAGCGAAGCGAGCTTTTGCGCGCGTTCCCTGTCGATGTCGGCGAGGCGGATCTCCGTCGCGCCTTCCTCGGCGAGGCAGTAGGTCAGCGATGCGCCCGCACCGCCTGCGCCGACCTGGAGGATGCGCCGGCCGGCGATCCGGTGTCCGCCGGCCTTCAAGCCGTCGATGAAGCCGACGCCGTCGAAATTGTCGGCATACCAGGTGCCGTCCGCCTGCCGGCGCACGGAATTCGCGCTCTGCACGCGCGCGGCGCGATCGTGGGCGGCGGCGCATTTGTGGTAGACCGGGACCTTATAGGGCACCGAGATGATGACGCCGCGGATGTTCTCCGCCGCCGTGATGCCGGCCCAGAAAGTATCGAAATCTTCCGGACGGCAGCTCAGCGGCACCATCAGACTGTCGAGCCCCTTCTGCTCGAAGATCTCGTTGAAGATGCCAGGGCTTTTCGCGTGGCCCACGGGATGGGCCAGCATGACGAAGACATCGGCCTTGCCGGTTCCGCGCATCGGTTATTCCTTTCCGTTTGACAGTTCATGATCGCTCAGGACCTCGAGAGCCCGGACGAGCGACGAGTGGTCTGCTTCCGCGCCGCCCGGGCGGGCCGCACAGGCATTCATCAGTTGCTGCGCCAGCGCCGTGCTCGGCAGGGCGGCTCCAAGCGCGCGGGCGCTTTCGAGCGCGAGGTTGAGATCCTTCTGGTGCAAGCGGATGCGGAAGCCCGGCGCGAAGGTGCGGGCGATCATGCGCTCGCCATGCACTTCGAGCACGCGGGACGAGGCGAAGCCGCCCATCAGCGCGCTTCGGACCTTCGCCGGATCGCAGCCCGCTTTGCTGGCAAAAACAAGCGCTTCGGCAACGGCTTCTATGTTGAGCGCGACGATAATCTGGTTGGCTATCTTGCAGGTCTGGCCGGCGCCGTTCTTCTCGCCGATCAGGGTGATATTCTTGCCGAGCTTTTCGAAGATGGGCAGCGCGCGCTCGAATTCGGCAGCCGGCCCGCCGACCATGATGGTGAGACCCGCCGCTTTTGCGCCGACCTCGCCGCCGGAGACGGGTGCGTCGAGGAAGCCGCCTCCCGCTTCCCTGAACTTCGCCGCGAATTGCGCGGTGGCGATCGGGCTGATCGAGCTCATGTCGATGACCAGCTTGCCGGCTGAAATCCCTTCGAGCACGCCACCCGGCCCGAGCAGGACGCGCTCCACGTCGGGCGTATCGGGCAGCATGGTGATGATGATTTCGCAACCCCGCGCCACTTCCGCCGGGGAAGCCAGCACCGACGCTTTCAGATCGGCAGGCAGAGGAGAGCGATTGAGCACCGTGACGATCTCGTGCCCGGCATCGGCAAGATGCCGCGCCATGGGCGCGCCCATAACGCCAAGTCCGATGAAACCGATTTTCATGCGCAACTCCCGTGCTCGCCAGAGCGTCTTGCAGCTCAATGGATGCGTATGATATAGGACATCATACAAATTTCAATGCCTCTTCCACTGGAGACCGATCGCAAATGCAAGAGCGCGTCAATTCGCTGAAGGCGGCCGTTAAGGCCGGCCGGCCTCATATCGGCATCTGGTGCTCGCTGGCTTCAGCGCTGACCACAGAAGTGGTGGCTGGTTCCGGAGCGGGCTGGCTGCTGATCGACGGCGAGCACAGCCCCAACGATCTGCGCAGCATCATGGCGCAGCTTCAGGTCGCGGCGGCATTTCCGTGCGAGGCAGTGGTGCGCCTGCCGTCCGACGATCCCAACCTGATGAAGCAGGCTCTGGATGTCGGTGCCCGCAGCCTGATGATTCCGAATGTGCGCACGCCGGAGCAGGCGCGCGCAATCGTCGCGGCGATGACCTATGCTCCGGGCGGCTTCCGCGGCTTCTCGGTCGGCCATCGCGCCAACGCCTTCGGCCGTATCGCCGGGTATCATGCGAAAGCGCGCGAGCAGCAGTTGTTGGCGGTGCAGATCGAGGACGCGGCCGGCGTCGCCAATGCGGCTGAGATCGCAGCGGTGGAAGGCGTGGACGTTCTGTTTGTCGGGCCCGGCGATCTTTCCACGAATATGGGCGCGATGGGCAATCCCGGCGCAGCGCAGGTGCAGGAAGCGATCGCTTCCGTGCGCAAGGCCGCGGCCGCGGCAGGCAAGGCGAGCGGGATTTTGGCTCCCGTTAAGGCCGACGCCGACCGCTATCTCGCCGCAGGCTTCAGCATGGTTGCCGTCGGTTCCGACCTCGGCCTGTTGGCGCGAGGCTCGGACGCCCTGATTGCGTCCTTCAACCACTAGACTCGGGAGACGGCCGTGGCGATCCCCGCTTACAAACCACCTTCGCGCAACGCCTACGACATCGTCATCGTCGGCGGCGCGGTCATCGGCTCGTCGACGGCCTATTGGCTGAGCCAGGCGCTGGGCAGTGGCGCCTCGATCCTCGTGGTCGAGCGCGACTCCAGCTACGAATTCTCCTCGACGGCGCTCTCCACCAGCGCCATCCGCCAGCAATACTCCAATCCGATCAATGTGAAGATCAGCCAGTTCGGCATCGAGATCATCCGCGGTTTCCAGGAGCGGATGGCGCCCTTCTACACGAACGAGCCGGCGCCCGATCTCGGCTTCAAGGAGCACGGATATCTCTATTGCTGCTCGCCGGAAGGCGTGGAGGCGGCCAAGGAGCGGGTCGAGCTGCAGCGCAGCCTCGGCGCCCACACCGTCTTCCTCGAGCCGGGTCCGCTGAAGGAACGCTTCCCCTGGCTGAATGTCGACGACCTCGGGGGCGGTTCGTGGGGTGCGCGCGAAGAGGGCTGGTTCGATTCCATGGGCATGTTGAACGGCTTCCGCCGCGCCGCCCGCGCCAGCGGGGTCGAGTACATCGACAATGCCGTGACCGGACTGGATGTCGTCGATGGGCGGGTTGTCTCCGCTCGGCTGGCGACCGGCGAGACAGTCGCTTGCGGAACCCTGGTCAACGCCGCCGGCCCGCGAGCGCAGCAGGTCGCTGCCATGGCCGGCCTTTCCATCCCGGTAGCCCCGTACAAGCGCTACAGCTTCGTCTTCGCCAGCGCCAACCCGATCCCTGGGCGAATGCCCAACGTCATCGACCTTTCCGGCACTTTCGTGCGCCCGGAAGGCGAGCTCTTCCTCACCGGCAACACGCCGCAGGGCGACGGGCCGGCCGATTACGATGATTTCGAAATGCATTTCGAGGAGTTCGACGACTATATCTGGCCGGCGCTGTGGCACCGCATTCCGGCCTTCGACGCGCTCAAGGTCCAGACCAGTTGGACCGGCCACTACGAATACAACATGCTCGACCACAACGGCATCGTCGGCTTTCACCCGGAGGTGAAGAACTTCATGTTCGCCAACGGCTTCTCAGGGCACGGCCTGCAGCAGTCGCCGGCGGTCGGCCGGGCGGTATCGGAGCTGATCGTTCACGGCGCCTTCCAGACGCTGGACCTGTCACCGTTCTGCTACGAGCGCATCCCGCGCAATGAACCATTCCTGGAAGAAGCGGTGATCTGAACGGTTCGGGAGAATTTCACTCGGCGGCCTGAACGTGCCGGGCGTCGATGATCGCCCTTATCTCCGAGCGGCACGACCCGCAGTTGGTTCCGGCGCGCAGCGTCGAGCCGATCGCCTCCAGACTGTCGCAGCCCGCAGCGACCGCCGAAGCGAGCTGGTTGACGCCGATGTGGAAGCATGAGCACACGACCCGCCCGATGGCGGGCATCGGCGCTGGTGAACGCCCGGAAAGAAGCGCATGGCGATCGGCTGGCGACAGCGGCTGGCGGGTGGCCAGCAGCGAGACCAGCCAGTCCCGCGTCGGCAACTGGTCTGGAGCGGCGACCAGCACGGCCTCAGCCATGGCGCCGCCTTCGTCGATCGCAGCGGCGCGATAAGCGAGCCCGCGGCGATCGGTGTATTCGAGCAGTTGATCCTGCCGTTGAACGCCGAGCAGCTTGCGCGCCAGAAGAATGCCCTGGTCCGGCGGTTCGGTCCCCGTCAGTTCGTAGACCCAGCCGCCTTCGACCGCGTAGCGGCTCCAGTGGACGAAACCGGTCGGCCTGAGGTCGCGCCGCGTGATGAGCACGCCGGCCCATCCAGTGTTTTCGCGCACGATTCTGACTGGGACATGCTTCAGTTCCGGCTGGCCGGAATGCGGGTCGGTGACAGGCGAGGACAGCAGGCCGGCGGCGGCCCTGGCCGCGAACTGGCCGCTCCAATGCATGGGCATGAAGGCATGGCCGCGCCGCTGCGCGTTGGTCACACGTACTCTCGCGCGCACGAAACCGAAGCGCGTCGACAGATGGGCAAGGTCACCATCCTTGAGCTGGTGCGCGGCCGCTTCCGCCGCATTGAGGTCGACCGCCGGTTCCGGCGTGTTGGCCATCAGGCGCGGCACGGTGCCGGTACGCGTCATGGTGTGCCATTGGTCGCGCAACCGGCCCGTGTTCAGCGCAAGCGGATAGTCCGCATCGACTGTAAACGCCGTCGCCTCCTGCCGCACCGGCACGAAACGCGCACGGCCGTCCGGTGTCGGGAAACGACCGTCCGCAAACAATCTCGTCTGGTACTCGCGCGATTCTGGTGCCGGCCAGTGGCGCGGCGCGAAGCCGGCATAGCCCGCATCGCTGAGGTCCGTCAGGCCGCCCAGATCGAACAAGCGCCCCCCATTGTTCTCGAAAGCCGAGAGCGCGGCATGCTCGCGGAAGATTTCCGCCGGCGTCTGGTAGGCAAAAGCATCGCCGAAGCCCATGCGCGCGGCGACCTCGCAGATGATGCGCCAATCGGCTTTCACTTTGGCCGGCGACGGCACGAACGGCCGCTGACGCGAGAGGCGCCGTTCCGAATTTGTGACCGTGCCGTCCTTCTCGCCCCAGGCAGCGGCGGGCAGCAGCACGTCGGCATAGCGCGTGGTGTCGGTGCGGGTCACATCCGAAACCGCGACGAAATCGCATTTGGACAGGGCGGCGCGCACGCGCGACGCGTCCGGCATGCTCACCGCGGGATTAGTGCCCATGATCCACAGCGCCTTGATGCGGCCGTCGGCAACCGCCTGGAACATGTCCACGGCCTTCAGCCCGCCGCGTCGCGCGATTCCGGGCGCCTTCCAGAAGCGGGAGACCCGCTCGACAGCGGCCTGATCCGCGAAGTCCATGTGCGCGGCAAGTTGGTTGGCGAGGCCCCCCACCTCGCGGCCGCCCATGGCGTTCGGCTGGCCCGTGACCGAGAACGGCCCCATGCCTGGCTTGCCAATGCGGCCGGTGGCGAGGTGGCAGTTGAGGATGGCGCTGACCTTGTCGGTTCCATGTGCCGACTGGTTGACGCCCTGGCTGTAGACGGTGACCGTCCGTTCGGTGCCGGCGAAGATCTCATAAAAGGCCTGGACATCCGTGGCCACCAGCCCGCAGCCTTTTGCGACGCGCGCGACCGACGGCGCATCGGCACCGGCCAGCGCGGCAGCGGCTTCGAAGCCCGATGTGCTGGTGCGGATGAAATCCGCGTCGATCTTTCCGCTCTGGACGAGATGCGCCAGAAGGCCGTTGAACAAGAGCACGTCCGTGCCCGGATCAAGCGCCAGGTGCAGGTCGCATTCGTCGGCCGTGGCGGTGCGGCGCGGATCGATGACGACGATCCTGGTTCCGCGTTCGCGCTGCGCCGCGAGCATGCGCTGGTAGAGCACGGGGTGGCACCATGCGGTGTTGGAGCCGGTGAGCACGATCAGATCGGCGTGCTCGAAATCCTCATAGACACCGGGAACGATGTCCTCGCCGAAAGCGCGGCGGTGGCCGGCGACCGACGACGCCATGCACAGCCGCGAATTGGTATCGATATTGCCCGAGCCGATGAAGCCTTTCATCAGCTTGTTGGCGACGTAGTAATCTTCGGTAAGCAACTGGCCGGAGACATAGAAGGCGACCGAGTCCGGCCCATGCTCGGCAATCGCGTCCGAGAATTTCGCGGCGACGAGGTCGAGCGCTTCGTCCCAACTCGTCTGCCTGCCTTGGATTTCCGGCTGAAGCAAGCGGCCATCGAGGCCGAGCGTCTCGGCAAGCGCGGCACCCTTAGAGCAAAGGCGGCCGAAATTGGCCGGGTGCTCGGGATCGCCGCGGACGGTTGCCTTGCCACCCGCGGCGATCTCGGCCACCACGCCGCACCCCACCCCACAATAGGGGCAGGTGGTCCTCACCTCGCGTGCTTCTTCCATGGCTCAGGCCGCTTTCGAGGCCAACGGTTCGAGCGCAATGAACAGCCGTTCGCCTTCGATCCTGACCGGGATCGTCCTAACCGAGCCTTCGTCGGCGCCGAGCGCCTTGCCGGTCTCCAGCGAGATCACCCAATTGTGCAGCGGGCAGGTCACCGCCGCGCCATGGACGATGCCCTGGCTGAGTGGCCCGCCCTTGTGCGGGCAATGGTCTTCGATGGCAAAGACCTGATCATCCGCGGTGCGGAAAACGGCGATCTTGCCTTGCGGGGTGGCCACGCAACGCGCGCCGCGGCGAGGGACGTCGGAAACGGAGCCGATTGCGATCCAGTTCATTGGGACACTCCCGTATTTGCTTGATAGGCGAGCGTCCAGGATGGCGCGAACTTCTCCATCACTCGGCCGCCTCGGCGAACCCGACCGAGGCCAGCGGCCGGAACTCGTGCTTGTCTTTGCCGGAGACGCGTTCGGACCACGGGTCGACCTGCGCGAATCTTTGCGAAAAGACGAAGCGCTCGAAGTAGGCGCGGCGCTTCTCCACGTCCTCCAGGACCTGCTTTTTTATCTCGGCGGTACCGACGCGCTTGGCCCATTTGTAGATGCGCTCGAGGTAGCGGGCCTGCTCGCGATACATCTGGACGAGCGCCACGATCACCTCCAGCGCTTCGTCTTCGGTCTTCACCAGGCCGAGCACTTCGGTCCCCTTGATGTCGAGGCCGGCGGCGCCAGCGAAGTGGATCTCGTAGCCAGAGTCGACGCAGACCACGCCGACATCCTTGCAGGTCGCTTCCGCGCAATTGCGCGGGCATCCCGAGACCGCCATCTTCACCTTGGCTGGGGTCCAGGAGCCCCACATGAACTTCTCGATGCGGATGCCCAGCCCCGTCGAATCCTGCGTGCCGAAGCGGCACCAGTCGGAGCCGACGCAGGTTTTGACCGTGCGCAGGCCCTTGGCATAGGCATGACCTGAGACGAAGCCAGCCTTGCCGAGATCGGCCCATACCGCAGGCAGGTCCTCCTTGCGGATGCCAAGCATGTCGATGCGCTGGCCGCCGGTCACCTTCACGGTCGGAATGTCGAACTTATCGACCACGTCGGCGATGGCGCGCAATTCGCTCGCGCTGGTGACGCCGCCCCACATGCGCGGCACGACCGAATAGGTGCCGTCCTTCTGGATGTTGGCATGCACACGCTCGTTGATGAAGCGCGACTGATAGTCGTCGGCATATTGGTCCGGCCAATCGCAGACCAGATAGTAGTTGAGCGCAGGCCGGCACTTCGCGCAGCCGCAGGAGGTCTTCCATTCGAGCTCCTGCATGATGGCCGGTATCGTTTTCAACCCCTTGGCCTTGATCAGGCGCCGCACGTCGTCATGACCCAGGCTCGTGCACCCGCACATGGGCTGCACGGCCGCCGGATTGTAGGCCTCGCCCAGCGTGAGTTTCAGGAGTTGTTCGACGAGACCCGTGCACGAGCCGCACGAAGCCGAGGCCTTGGTGTGGACGCGCACGTCGTCGAGCCCGGTCAGCCCTTTGCCGGTGATCGCGCCGGTGATCTTGCCCTTGCAGACGCCGTTGCAGCCGCAGATTTCCGCATCATCCGCCAGTGCCGCAACGGCCGCCAAAGGGTCCGAGGAAGCGCCTCCCTGGAATGCCTGGCCGAAGATCAGCGTGTCGCGCATCTCCGAGATGTCGGTCGCCTTCTTCTTCAAATCGTTGAACCAGGCGCCGTCGCCGGTCTCGCCGAACAGCACCGTGCCGATGATGCGGTTGTCCTGCAGCACGACCCGCTTGTAGATGCCGGCCGATGCGTCGCGCAGGATGATCTCCTCGCGGTCGTCGCCGTCGGCAAAGTCGCCGAGCGAATAAAGGTCGATGCCGGTGACCTTGAGCTTGGTCGGCGTGTCGGAATGGACGAAGCGCCTGTCCTCGCCGTTCGCCAGCCCGGCTGCCGCGACGCGGGCCATCTCGTAGAGGGGCGCGACCAACCCGTAGACATGGCCGCCGACCTCGGCGCATTCGCCGAGCGCCATGATCGCCGGATCGGATGTCTGCATGCGGTCGTCGACGACGATGCCGCGATTGACTTCCAGCCCTGCGTCCTTGGCCAGCGCGATATTCGGGCGGATGCCGACCGCCATCACGACCAGCGTCGCCGGAATGATCGTGCCGTCCATGAGTTCGACGCCTTCGACCTTGCCATTGCCGACAATGGCCTTGGTGTTGGCCTTGGTCATGACCTTGATGCCGCGCGCCTCGACGGCCTTCTGCAGCAGGTAGCCGGCAGCCGGATCGAGCTGGCGCTCCATCAGTGTCGGCATGACGTGCAGGACGGTCACGTCCATGCCGCGCTCTTTAAGCCCGGCCGCCGCTTCAAGGCCGAGCAAGCCGCCGCCGATGACGATCGCCTTGGCGCGCGACTGCGCGGCAAGCAGCATGGCGTTGACGTCGTCGAGATCGCGGTAGCTGAGCACGCCCGGCAAGTCCTTGCCCGGCACCGGGATGATGAACGGCACCGAGCCGGTGGCGATGATCAGCCTGTCGTAGCCTTCGGTCACGCCGTGGTCCGAGGTGACGGTCCTCGTGTCGCGGTCGATGGCGACGATCCTGTGGCCCTTGTAGAGGGTGATGCCGTGCTTGATGTACCAGCCGTCGCCATGGATGACGATTTCCTCGAACTCCTTCTCGCCCGAAAGCACCGGCGACAGCATGATGCGGTCGTAATTCACGCGCGGCTCGGCGTTGAAGATGGTGACGGCGTAGCGGTCGGGTGCGGCTTCCAGCAGGTGCTCGAGCATCCTGCCGGGGGCCATGCCGTTGCCGATGATGACGAGTTTCTCGCTCATGTCCGGTCAGCTCCGATCTATTCGGCGGCGTAGGTGAGGGGCGCGGGCTTTACGGCGGCCGCGCGCTCCATCCGGCGGATGGTGGCGTGCATCCAGAGAAGGCACGAGACCACGATGACGAAGAGCAGCATGAAGCAGCTCGACCAGACGCCGGTGAGGTCGTTCAGCGCGCCGAAGGCGATCGGCAGGATGAAGCCGCCGAGGCCGCCGATCATGCCCACCACCCCGCCGACCGCGCCGACGCTCTGCGGGTAGTAGACGGGGATGTGCTTGTAGACGGCGGCCTTGCCGAGGCTCATGAAGAAGCCGAGCACGCAGGCGACGGCGATGAAGGCGAGCGGGCCGATCTCGACATGGAACGGGATCGGCCCGCTGATGCCGCGCACGACGTAATCTGCCGAGGGGAGAGACAGAACGAGGGTCGCGACGGCACAGACGGTGAAGGTCCAATAGAGCACGGTACGGGCGCCGATGCGGTCGGAAAGCACGCCGCCATAAGCGCGGAAAATGCTTGCGGGGATCGAGTAGGCGGCTCCGATCATGCCGGCGGTGGCGATGCCAAAGCCATAGACGCCGATCAGATAGCGCGGCAGCCAGAGCGACAGCGCCACGAACGCACCGAAGGAAAAAAAGTAGTAGAAGGCGAAGCGCCAGACCTGAAGGTTCTTCAGCGGCGCGAATTCCTGCCAGAAGCTTCTCGCCGGTACTGCCTCACCGGCACGGCGCTCGCGGATAACCGGATCGTCGCTGCTCATGAACCAGAACACGCCGGCCATGACAACCAGCGCCGCAGCCCAGATCAGCGCGACCGACTGCCAGCCCCAGGCAATCAGTACGAGCGGCGCCAGGAACTTGGTGACCGCGGCGCCGCTCGTAC